>CAMCZJ010000359.1 GCA_945886995.1 Asaia bogorensis | reverse complement strand
CCATGAACCAGCAGGCGGAAGATCTGATGATGGGCGCGCCGGCCCGCGTGCCGCCGGAACGGCTCAAGGAATTGCACATCAAGCTTGATCTGCCGCCGGTGAAGGGTGGCAAGCCAAGCTAATTGGTAAGCGCGAAACTTTGTTACGAAAATCCGATTCCGCCACGGCGGAATCGGCTATATGAGGCGAAAGCGGCCTTTGCCGCCCGGAGCATCCGATGCGGTTTTCTGCCCTTTTCGCCCTTGCGCTGATCCTGCCGGCCTCCCCTGGTCTGACCCAGGGCGCCAAGGATGCGCCCGCCGCCTCAGCGCCGCTTCAGCCACTGACGGCGCGGGCGCTGGTATCACATCGTGGCATTTATAGCCTGAGCCTGGATCGCGCGCGGGAGAATGCGGGCATTGTCGAAGCTTCGGGCGCGATGCTCTATGAACTGATTGATGCCTGCGAAAGCTGGACAACGCGGCAGCGTTTTTCGCTGACCATCCGCAACCGCGAAGGTACGGAGCTTGAAACAGCGTCTGATTACGCCACGCTGGAATCCATGGATGGCAAAAATCTGCGCTTCAGCCTGACGCAGATGACGCAGGGCGCGGTGGGCACCCGTGTGGCAGGGCAGGCTGAACTGCGCGCCGATGGCAGTGGCACCGCGCGCTACAGCGAACCGGAAGCGAAGGAATTGCCGATCCCCGCGGGGACGCTTTTGCCCAATACGCATACCATCGCCGCGCTGAATGCCGCGCGCGCTGGTCAGCGCCTGCTGGTGGCCCCGATATTTGATGGCACGTCAGCGGATGGCGCGCAGGAAACCACAACGGTGTTATCGCCCTGGCAAGGGCCGCAGCCAGTGGCCGAAGCGCCAAGCCTTTCCACGCTGGGGTCAGCGCGCATGCGCATCGCTTTTTTTGAGGTGGATGCCGAACAGGCGGGCGGGGCGCGCACGCCTTCCTATGAGGTTTCACTCCGCTATTTCGAAAATGGCGTGGCGGATGAACTGATCATGGATTTCGGCGAATTCACGGTGCGCGCCAAGCTGATGAGGCTGGAAGAAGCATCGGGCGGGTGCTGACGCGTTTCAAGCGCGTCTCAGATTCCAAAGGAATGGGTTAGGCCCTTGCAACACGCCGGATAATTCGCGGCGGAAGGCGGTGCGTAGCCGGAACAGCCCAGTCGGCGCGAAGGGCAGCGATTCCCAGGTGATTTCCTGCAAGCGCCGCATCGCGGCGTCCTGTGCGGCCTGATCATCGGCATTGATCCAGGCTTCCACCTGCGCTTCGGCTTCCGCATCTGTTGGCCAGCCAGGCCAGGCGGCCAGCCCATTCATGCGAATGGCGAAACTCACGGCGGGATTGGCGATGGTCGCTGCCGGGCCATTGGTATTGTGCAAATGCCAACCACCCTGCGCTGGCGGGTTACGATTGGCGCGCCGCGCCAGAATGGTGGCCCAATCGGCTTCGATGGGCTGGATATTCACACCCAATCTCCGCATCAATTCCACCGTCAGGCGGCCCTGCTGCGTGACCGCGGGGAAATCACTTGGGTTGATGTGGATGATGGGCTCCCCACTGTAACCCGCTTCCCGCAGCGCCATGCGGGCGCGTTCCATGGCCGCTTCACCGCGTGCGGCGGGCGGGAATTCCACCACGCCTGGCAGGCCGCAAGGGAACATGGCGTGGCATTCCTGCCAGTCACCTTGCAGCGCCACCGCCGACATGAAATCCGATTGAACAATCACATCACGAATGGCGCGGCGCACACGCGCATCATTGAAAGGCGGGTGCAGATGATTGAAGCGCAGGAAACCCAAAAACCCGTTCGGATCATAAATCTGTGTTTGCGTCTTGCGGTCCCGTTCCAGCACCGGCACCAGATCGGGCAGCGGGTATTCGATCCAGTCAATCTCACCAGTGCGGAGTGCTGCCGCCGCCGTGCCGCCATCCGGAATCCAGATCATCTCCAACCTGTCAAAATGGACGCGCTTGCCGCCGGAAGCGGCTTCGGCGGGTTCATCGCGCGGCACGTAAGCATCATTCCGCGCATAATGGCTGCGGGCACCTTGCACATAGTCACTGGCGATAAAGCGCCATGGCCCGCTGCCGATCATGTGTTCCAGGCCGAGTGACCGATCGCCGGGGTTACTCGCAATACGTTCCGGCATCATGAAACAGGGCGAAGCGCCCGGTTTGGCCAAAGCATCAAATAGCGCGGGGAAGCGCCGATGCAGGCGGAATTGGATGGTGCGGTCATCGGTGGCGGAAAGCTCAGCCGTTGCGCGCATCAGGATTTGGCCGAAGCCATCGCGGCTGGCCCAGCGCTTGATGCTGGCGACACAATCCTGCGCGCGCACGGGTTCCCCATCATGCCAGCGCAACCCTTCACGCAGGCGGATTTTCACCAGCTTGCCGTCATCCTCAACACTATGGCCTGCCGCCATTTGCGGGCGGGGCTGCAGCGCGCGATTGGCGCCATAGAGTGTGTCAAACACGCAATAGGCATGGGTCGTGATGATGGTGCTGGGGCTGAAGATCGGGTCCAGATTGGCGAGTGCGGCCTGCGGCATGAAGCGCAGCGTGCGCGCGCGGCTGGTTTGCGCCAAAGCGGGGCGCGCCAAAGGCGCGGCCAAGGCGGTGGCGAGTAAGGTACGGCGCTGCATCCCCAATTCCTTCGCTTCCTGTCGGCTGACGCGGGGAAGGGGGCTTTGGCCCAACACGCGCTTGTCCCCCAAGGGGCAAAACGCGAGCAAACGGGCGATGCACCGTTCCCTACGCCGGTCCGAACCGGGTCAGGTTCCAGGGGTCGCGGGTGAAGCCCGCCTCTCAGCCCCAAAAGGGCTCCCCCAGGTGTCTCAGGCATTTTATTGCGCCTGCCTGGGCTGTTGCGCAAGGGCGGAGGTGGCGCGGGGCCAGTGCTAGGGGGTAGAAAGGTGGGCAAATCCGCGAAGAAAGGAACGCCCATGTCCAGCACCATTGCCCTGCCGCCCGTCATTCGCCTGCATCCTGGTGATGG
>CAMCZJ010000358.1 GCA_945886995.1 Asaia bogorensis | reverse complement strand
ATACGGCCAGGGCCGGCGCGGCAAGCAGATGACGGCGCAGCATGGGTATCTCCTGAGAAGGGGGGTTATTCAGCGGGGCGGGCGGCGGTGTGCGGCAGGATGCGCTCTTCAAGACCTTGCGGCGTGGCGCGATAATGCGTCAGCGTCTTTTCCGCGTGGCGCATGCGCTTGGACAGCGCCTTCTGCGCATATTCCTTCACGCGTGCCGCATGGGCGGGATCCTCGGCCAGGTTCGTGAACTGATGCGGATCTCGCTTCAGGTCGAAGAACAGCGGCGGCAGTGCGGCAAAATGCACATATTTGAATTCAGCATCCTGAATGACGCATAGGGCACATTCATCCATGGAAAGCCCAAGCGCAGTTTCCGGCTGCGAATAATGCACATCCCTGAAATCATATTCATAGAATAACTGATCACGCCAATCCTGGGGCGCCGTGTGATCAAGCAATGGTAGCAATGAACGCCCATCAGCACTACGCGGCGCGTTGCCACCAAGCGCTTCCAGAATGGTGGGCATCACATCCACGCTTTCCGTGAAGGCTTCTTCAATTGCGCCAGCGCGCGTGGTGCGCCCGGCATCCTTGACCACCAGCGGGATACGGAAGCTTTCGTCAAAATAGCCAACCTTGCCAAGAAGCCAGTGATCACCCAGTTGCTCACCATGATCGGAGGTAAAGATGATCATGGTATTGTCCCACTCGCCATTTTCTTCGAGCCAGGCGAAGACACGGCCAAGGCAATCATCCACTTCACTAATCAGGCCGGCATAAGTGGCGCGCATTTGGCGAATGGAGGCTTCATCAAGCGTGCTCGCTGCGCCGCCGGCGCCGTGGAAGAAGGAACCCTGCTTGATATCACGCAGATAGTGCTGAAGTAGTGGATGCTGCGCCGCTTCATCCTGCCAATTGGGCGAACGTATCGGCGCGGGCATGTCAGACGGCTTGTACATCGCATGATAAGGCGCAGGCGCGATGAAGGGTGGGTGCGGGCGGTAATAGCCAAGATGCAGGAACCAAGGCTTTCCGTTGCGGCCCTTCAGATAGGTAAGTGCACGTTCGGTGAAGTAAGTGCTGTCAGAAAGTTCGGCAGGAATTCTGCAGGGCTTATCGGTAACGCCAGGTACGAAATCCTCACCTTCCGGCAGCCAGATATCCTCGCGCCGCGGGGGCAATTGATAGCCTTGATGGGCGAGCCAGCCGAAATACCCATCCATGCTTGGTTCAAAAGCACCAACGCTGCGAAAGCCATCCATCAAATCGCCGAGCGTTGTGAAGCGCGGGTCCCGCGGGCCAGAGGTGCGCGGATCGGGCGTGGTCGTGGTGTAGCCAATCAGCGCGGGATCGTAGCCGATCAGGCGCAGCTGCTTGGCAAGGTTTGTATGGCGCGCATCTAGCGGCACGGTATTCTGCACCGCGCGATGGTTCATCAGGTAAAGCCCGGTCAACAGGCTCGCTCGTGCTGGGCCGCAAGGCACCGTGTTGGTCACGTGGTTCCGGAAAGTCACCCCTTCTCGGCACAGGCGATCCAAATTCGGGGTACGCAGAAAGCTGGCGCCTAGATGGGGTACGAAGTCAGCCCGCCATTGATCAACCACGATGAGAAGGACGTTCTTGCGAGCAGACATTATCGAACCTCAAAGCATCCTGATGGGGCGCGTTTAGAATTGCCCTGTTTCATTGCGATGAAGGTTATGCGTCAGCTGAGTGATGACATTCTGTTACACCTGACATGATTATAGCTGCGGTGCCGCTTCACGAAGCGATCGAGCATACGCACATGACCCTAGGCCACCACTGGGCAAACCAGGCACCGTGGCACGATCTTCGCCCTATGCTCAGGTGAAGCAAAACCACTTCAGCCGTTTCCGAAGCGCTGCGCCCAAGCTATCGCTACCATGGCCCATCCAGCCGCGGCAGTGGCTTTATTGTTTGGCTGACCTGCCCTGGCGCCGCTTTTCGCCGCGCTGCATGGCGGTGGTTCGGGCCTTCTTTCGATCAGCCGTGGTGCATTGCCGCTCGCCCTATTCGGCCCCAACGGCTATGGTCGTCGCCAGGGTTTGAACGCCTTGCCATCCAATATCGCCACGGCGACGGCTCCGCTGATTGTCGGGCTTAGCTTGGATTTTGCGGGTCCCACCGCTGTATTGTTGATGACCACGGCGCTGGCTATTGCCGCCACGCTGGCGCTGTTGGCGCTGCGCGCGCCACAATCGCCACCGTGAACACCTAAGTCACCCAAGCAGCGATTTTGCTCACGAAAGGCACGTTCACCAAAAAACGGAAAGCCTCATTCCAAAGTAGGCGGATCAGCTTTTGTGAGCGCGGATCCTCCGACTGTTACCTCAACTCGCATTCCAGGTTGAAGCGTCACGTCATCGGCTACATCGGCGCGTAGTTCCTGCCCGTCACGGTGGCGGACGATGACGCGCAGAACGGGGCCCAAAAAAGTCACGCGCGTGATTATAAAGGCGGCATTTGGATCGGCCCGCAGGCTCAATTCCTCGGGTCGCAGGATCACTTCCCCTGTTTGGGTTACATACTTATTTGCGTCGCCAATAAAATCCGCCACGAATGCATTTGCTGGATGATGATAAAGATCACGACCTGAGCCAATCTGCGCAATTCTTCCCGCATCCATCACGCAGATTCGATCGCCCAGCGCCATGGCTTCTGACTGGTCATGGGTCACATAGATCGCCGTGATGCCAAGCGCCCGCAGCAGCGTATCAATTTCCTGACGCAATTGATCCCGCAAACGTGCATCGAGCGCTGACAGAGGTTCATCCAACAGGAGCACTTGCGGCCGAGGTGCTATCGCGCGGGCGAGTGCCACCCTCTGCCGCTGCCCGCCCGAAAGCGCATCAATCGAGCGATTTCTGAATTCAGTGAGCTGCATCATCTCCAGCATTTCCGCGACGCGCTTCTGAACCTCATTCTTTGGGGTGCCGCGTACACGCAGCCCGTAACCTATATTGCCAGTCACATCCATGTTGGGGAAAAGAGC
>CAMCZJ010000357.1 GCA_945886995.1 Asaia bogorensis | reverse complement strand
CCGGTGCCAAGGAAGGCTGCGGCACCGGCGATTGCGGCGCCTGTTCCATCACCGTGGATGGCCGCCTGATTTGCGCCTGCCTGATGCTGGCGGTGGAATCCGAAGGCAAGTCACTCGGCACCATTGAAGGCATGTCGCAGGGCGGTGATCTGCACCCGCTGCAACGCAAATTCCTGGAAATGGCAGCACTGCAATGCGGCATCTGCACGCCCGGCGTGTTGATTGCGGCGAAATCCCTGCTGGAAAAAAACCCGAACCCGACCGAAACCGAAGTGCGTTTCGGCCTGGCCGGCAACCTGTGCCGCTGCACGGGTTACGACAAGATTGTTCGCGCCGTGCTTGAAACCGCCGCTGAAATGAGGGGGGCCGCCTGATGAACGATATGTCCAACAAATGGATCGGCAAGAATACGATCCGTCCCGATGGCGCGGAAAAGGTAACGGGCCGCGCTGCCTATGCCGCCGACACCAATATGCCTGGCATGATCTGGGGCAAGGTGCTGCGCAGCCCGCATCCGCATGCGCGCATCATTTCCATCAACACCGCGAAGGCGGAAGCGCATCCCGGCGTGAAGGCCGTGGTGACGCATAAGGATTTGGTGGATTTCCCGCTCGACAAATCCGTGATGCTCGGCATCCAGGATATGCGCTGGATGTGCCGCAACATCATGGCGCGCGAAAAGGCGCTGTTCCATGGCCACCCGATTGCCGCCATTGCAGCGATTTCGGAAAAGGTGGCGGCCGAGGCGCTGCAACTGATCGAAGTGGAATATGAGGTTCTGCCCTGGGTGATTGACGCGGAAGACGCGATCAAGCCCGATGCGCCGATCCTGCATGATTTCATCAAGTTCGATGGCAAGCCTTCAAACATCGCGGGCAAGCTGGAACACAAGCTTGGCGATGTGGATGCCGGTTTTGCGGAAGCAGATGTGGTGGTGGAACGCAGCTTCCGCACCGCGCCTGTGCATCAGGGCTATATCGAAACCCATGCCTGCCTGGTGAGTGTTGCCGATGGCAAGGCCACAGTCTGGAGCTCTAGCCAGGGCCAATTCATGGTCCGCGCGATGTGTTCTTACCTCACCGGCCTGCCGCAAAGCGATATCCGCGCCATTCCGGCGGAAATCGGCGGCGGCTTTGGCGGCAAGACGATTGTCTATCTGGAACCGGTGGCGCTGTTGCTGGCCAAGAAATCCGGTCGCCCGGTGAAGATGGTGATGACGCGCGAAGAAGTGATGCGCGCCACGGGCCCGACTTCGGGTTCCTTCAGCACTGTCAAGATCGGTGCCAAGAAGGATGGCACCATCGTCGCGGCGCAGGGCACCTTCTACCTGCAAGCCGGCGCGCTGCCGGGTTCGCCCATTCGTGGCGCGGCGGGCTGCGCTTTCGCGCCCTATAACATCGCGAATGTGCATTCGCTTGGCTTTGATGTGGTTTCCAACCGGTCCAAGGTCGCGGCCTATCGCGCGCCAGGTGCGCCGATTGGCGCTTACGGCGTGGAATGCGTGCTGGATGAAGTGGCCGAAAAGCTTGGCATGGATCCGCTGGCGCTGCGCCTGAAAAACGCCGCCAAGGAAGGCACCAAGGCTGCGCATGGCCCGGTGTTTCCGCGCATTGGTTTCCAGGAAACCATTGAAGCGGCGATGGCGCATCCGCATTACAGCGCGCCGCTTGGCCCCAATCAGGGCCGCGGTGTGGCCAGCGGCTTCTGGTTCAATGCGGGTGGCGAAAGCTCCGCGCAGGTGAACATCACGGAAGATGGCAATGTTGTTGTTACCACGGGGCATCCGGATATCGGTGGCTCGCGCGCGTCCATCGCCAATATCACCGCGGAATTGCTTGGCATTGATTACAAGCGCGTTTCCGTGCTGATCGGCGATACCGCGACGATTGGCTATTCCAACCTGACCGGTGGCAGCCGCGTGTTGTTCGCTTCCGCGATGGTGGTGACGCAATCTTCGGAAAAAGTCATCACGCAGCTCAAGGAACGTGCGGCGAAGATCTGGAAGATCGATCCCGAAGCGGTGATTTGGGACAATGGCGAAGCCCGCCCCGCCGGCGCCAATGCAGGTCAATTCCCGCCACTCAGCCTGAAGGATATCGCCGCCAAGGCGTCCGAGACGGGCGGGCCGATTGGTGCCGGCGTGCAGTTGAACACAACCGGCGCCGAAGGCGGTTTCGCGACCCATATCTGCGATGTGGAAGTGGACCCGGAACTCGGTACCGTGAAGGTGCTGCGCTATACGTCCTTCCAGGATGTCGGGCGCGCCGTGCATCCGGCCTATGTGGAAGGCCAGATGCAGGGCGGTGCGGCGCAGGGCATCGGCTGGGCGCTGAATGAGGAATACATCTACAACGCCAAGGGCCAGGTGGATAATCCCGCCTTCCTTGATTACCGCATGCCGGTCTGTTCGGACCTGCCGATGCTGGATGCGGTGATGCTGGAAATCCCCAATCCGAAGCACCCGCAGGGCGTGCGCGGCGTTGGTGAAGTGCCGCTGGTGCCGCCGCTGGCCGCGATTTCCAACGCCATGTATCGCGCGACCCATAAGCGCTTCTACGCGCTGCCCATGTCGCCGCCGCGGGTTCTGGAAAAGCTGGATCAGGCGGCCGAATAAACCGCCTTTCAGCGTGAAGGTTCAGGCCCGGGGGCTTCGGCTTCCGGGCCTTGCTTTTTGTCAGATGATGATCAGGAGAAGACCATGATAGACACGAAACTCGGCACAGGGGCCGAAGCGACGCCCGGGCAGCACATCACGGTGCATTACACGGGCTGGCTGTTTGATGACACCGCACCGGAAAACAAGGGAAGCAAGTTTGATAGTTCCCGTGATCGTGCCGAACCCTTTTCCGTCATGCTTGGCGCCGGCCATGTGATTGGCGGCTGGGATCAGGGCTTTGCCGGCATGAAGGTGGGCGGGCAGCGCACACTGATCATCCCGCCGGAACTTGGCTACGGGGCGCGCGGTGCGGGTGGTGTGATCCCGCCGAATGCGACGCTGATATTTGA
>CAMCZJ010000356.1 GCA_945886995.1 Asaia bogorensis | reverse complement strand
CTCATCGCGCCGCCCATCGCTGTGCCCTATCGCGGTTTTGAACTGCGCCAGACGCCGCCCAATTCCATGGGTTTCGCCATGGCGCAAATAGCGCGAATTTTGGATCGTTTCGACCTTGCCGCACTCGGCTGGGGCAGTGCCGAGTTGATTCACCTGATGGTGGAAGCGAAGAAACGCGCCTTTCTGGACCGCGAGGCCCATGCGGGTGCGGTGAACCCGCCGCTTGATAAACTTCTGTCAGCCGAACGCGCCGCCGAACACGCCGCCGGCATCACAGATCGCGCGGCGCATCTTCCCGTACGCGGCATGGCGGAAACGGACACCACCTATTTCTGCGTGGTGGATGCGGATGGCAATGCGGTTTCCGCCATTCAATCCATCAATTCCAGCTTCGGTTCGGGTGTGACCGGCATTGAGACCGGCATCCTGCTCAATAACCGCATGAGCTATTGGCATTTGGATGAAGGCCACGCCAATGCGCTGGCCCCCGGCAAGCGCGTGCGCCACACCATGAATGCGCCCATGCTGATGAAGGCGGGCAAGCCTTGGCTGATCTTCGGCACGCCTGGCGCTGATAATCAGGTGCAGGTGAATACGCAGGTGCTGGTCGCCTGCGCCGATTTCGGCATGGATCCGCAACAGGCTTTGGAGGCGCCGCGCTGGACATCTTCCCAACCCGGTCAGGAAAGCAACTACCCCCATGGCGGCGAGGATTTGCTGACGATTGAGCGTGGCATGGGGGCCGAGGTGATCAGCGCCCTTGAAGCGCGCGGCCACCGCGTGAAGATTGTGCCCGATCTGGAAGGCCCCTGCAGCGTGGAGGCCATTCGCGTGCTGGATAATGGCGTGCGCATGGCGGCATCCGATCCGCGCCGGGATGGCTGGGCGGGGGCCTGGTGATGGCCCCCTTGTCGCACCCGCCCATCAATCCACCGTGGCGCCAGAAACCTTCACGACTTCGGCCCATTTGGTGATCTCACTCCGAATGAAGGCCTCAAAGGTCTCCGGGCTTGTGCCACCGGCGGGGGTGAGGGCGGGCGGGGCGCCGCCCAATTCGGCGATGCGGGCGATATAGGCAGGGTCCCGCGTGATCACATCCATCTCTGCCCCCAGCCTTTCGATAATTGGGCGCGGCGTGCGGGCCGGTGCTTGCACACCGAACCAGGCGGTGGCCTCAAAATCACGAATGCCGGCTTCTGCCAGCGTTGGCACATCCGGCAGCGCCGCCGCGCGCACATTGCTGGAAACCGCCAAGGCACGCAGCCGCCCATCGCGAATATGGCCAATGCAGCTTGGCATATTGTCGCACCCGGATTCGAGGCGGCCTGCCACCACCTCCACCAACATCGGCCCCGCACCACGGAAGGGCACATGCATGATATCCGTGCCGCTACGCAGCTTGAACATTTCCATGGTCATGTGCGGCGAGCCGCCCGAACCGCTGCTGCCGTAATTGAGCTTGCCGGGATTGGCCTTCGCCCCCGCGATCAAATCGCTTACGCTGCGGTAGGGCGAATTGGCGGTGACGAAAATCACATTTGGCACCCGGATCGCGAGGCCAACCGCGGCCAGATCCTCGGGCTTGAAGGTCATGCGCGCACCCCATAGCGAATAATTGATCGCAGCGGTGGAGATGGTGCACATCACAAGCGTATAGCCATCGGGTTCTGACCGAACGACCATTTCAGCGCCTAGATTGCCGGTGGCACCAGCGCGGTTTTCTACAATGATCGGCTGGCCAAGCCGCGCGGATAAGCGCTCGGCCAGGATGCGCCCGGAAATATCCGTGGTGCCGGCGGGCGGGAAGGGGATTACCAGCCTTAAGGGGCGTGTTGGGAAAGCCTGGGCGCGGGCAATGCCGGGCGCGGCAAGCGCGCCGGCCATGCCGGCCAGGATGATGCGGCGGCCCAGCAGGGCGTTGTTCTGCGTCATGTTCTGCTCCTTATTCCACACGAATATCGGCTTGGCGCACCACATCGGCCCAGCGCGTGACTTCGGCCCGCATGAAGGCAGCGAAGCTTTCCGGGCTGGAACCGCCATCTGCGGTCAGGCGCGGCGGATCAGCGCCAAAGGCCGCGATGCGGGCACGGAAATCGGCATCCTTGCCAATCGCGTCCAATTCAGCACCAAGCCGCGCAATGATCGGGGCGGGGGTGGCGCCCGGCGCCAGCACGCCGAACCAGGCGGTCGCCTCAAAACCCGGCATGCCTTGCTCAGCAATGGTCGGCACATCCGGCAGCACGGAACTCCGCTGAGCCCCGGTCACGCCAATGGCGCGGATTTTACCCTCTCGCACAAAGGTGAGCGCGGAGGGGATATTGTCCATCCCGAGTTCAATCCGCTCCGCCACCATTTCGGTCAGCATGGGGGCAGAACCGCGGAAGGGCACATGGGTGATCTGAATGCCCTGGGCCAGGCGGATTTGCTCGATCACCACATGGGGGGAAGTGGCGATGCCAGCCGTGCCGTAATTCAGCCCGCCTGGCTTGGCTTTCGCTTCACGCACCATATCGGCCAGCGTGCGGATGGGCATGCGATTGGCCGCCATCAACACATTGGGCACGCGGCACATCAGGCCGACCGCGGCCAGATCCTCAGGCTTGAAGGGCATGCGATTGCCGAAAACGGCGAAATTGATCGCCCCCGTGCCGATGGTGGTCAGCAGCAGCGTATGCCCATCGGGTTCCGCACGCGCCACGAATTCGCCGCCGACATTGCCTGAAGCGCCGGGGCGGTTATCCACCACCACCTGCTGGCCGAGCCGGGCCGAAAGGCGTTCAGCCGTGAGCCGCCCGACCAAATCCGTGGTCCCGGCGGGGGTAAAGGGGATAACCAGGCGGATGGGGCGGTTGGACAGCCCCTGCGCCAAAGCAGGCAGCGGCAAACCGGCCCCAATGGTCAGGGCGCCCAAGCTGCGGCGGGTGATCATGGTCTTTAGCCTCCCGGTTAGTGAATTACCGGACAAGGTGGCCCGTGAACCCCGCCAGATCAACCTTCCTGCCTGGGCTTC
>CAMCZJ010000355.1 GCA_945886995.1 Asaia bogorensis | reverse complement strand
CCGCATAACGCTTTTCAGCAAGCTGCGAGAAATAAACATCATTTTGCTAGTGTATATGGTGACGATTGTTTCCACCGCGCAAGCGACTGTAATTCGCCAAACTCTTGTTGCCTACAGCTTAAAGTGACCCTAAGAACACTTCTGCTTGCGTTTCGGCGTTCTGGCGAATGGTCTTCCTCCGACATCGATAGGTCAGCCTATGGAATGGTTCCAACGAACGGTGAATTTTTTCGAAGTCACTCTTAGTTTGGCCTGGGTAGGTTCAATTCTTGGTATTTTTGGTATTTTGATTTCGATCATTTTTTACATCTACTCACGTCAACGCGGACTGCTTCGGTATGCCCAGTCGGGCGAAAGGCTTCTCGGGCTCACAGCAGCTGGCTTGCCCGAAGGCGTTACTGTTATGTATCGAGGTGATAACATTCCTTGATTGACACGGACGATTTTCTGGCTTTGGAACGACGGAGAAAGAACGTTCCGGCGATCTGATCTCGTTGCAAATGATCGTTTTCGTTTAGAAATTATTGGTGTTGGCGGCATCTTGGCAGCTTCAGTCCTCAAACAGGCACGCGATGTTTGTGACTTTGATCTAGTCTTGGATCCTTCGGATCCAACGAAGATTTTGATTTCATTCGAATTTTTAGATAAGAAGGATGGTGCTGTATTAGAAATTTTGCATTCCAGCGATCAGCATTTTATGGAGATTCGAGGAACCATTATTGGATTGCCCTCTGGGCCTCGCCCTGTACATCACCCATCGGGAACGTTGATCAATCAAATTATTTCCCTCTTGGTGCGCGTGTTCTCTAGATTTCGCTGGCTCCCAGGGGCCTACATAATTGCGTTTGGAATAGGCTTAGCCGCTCCAGGATTTTTTAAAACAACCGGCCTTAGGTGGGCTCTAGAAGAGGCGTGGTCTCCCGAACAGATGATACAACTGATTTCTATCTTGGTGGCTTCACTCACTTCCATTTCGATCGGAATTTTTTTGTTGTACAAGAGCAGGCGCGCATATCCGAAAATACTTCGTATTGATGTCGGCGATCGTTACAGCAGCGGCTGACCCGTCTGAGGCGCCACCTTCTTCAGGCGGGGCTCCCCAATCCCCCTAGCCCCACACCCCATTCCGCCCCATCTTCCCCCCATGTCGTTCCCCAACCAACCCATCTACCTGGACAACCACGCCACCACGCCGGTGGACCCGCGCGTGATCCAGGCCATGCGCCCCTTTTGGGAGGCGCAATTCGCCAACCCGGCCAGCGCCGAACACGTCATGGGCCGTGCGGTGGCCGAAGCCGTGGAAACGGCGCGGGACTACATCGCTGAATTGATTGGCGCCTCGGCTTCCGAAATCATCCTCACCTCCGGCGCGACGGAAGCGAATAACCTCGCCATCAAGGGCGCCGCGCGCTTTGCCGCGCGCCAGGGTGATCCCCGCCGGCGCATCATCACGCTGGCGACCGAGCATAAATGTGTGCTGGAATCCGTGCGTGACCTGGCGCAGGAGGGGTTTGAACCCATCATCCTGCCCGTCGGCGCCGATGGGCTACTCAGCCCTGAAACGCTGCGCGCCGCCTGTGATGAAAACACCCTGCTCGTTTCCATCATGGCGGTGAATAACGAAATCGGGGTGATCCAGGACCTTGCCACGATCGGCGCCATCGTGAAGGAAGCCGGGGCGGCTTTTCATACGGATGCCGCCCAAGCAGCCGGGCGCATTCCGCTGGATGTCGGGGAAATCCAGGCCGATCTGATGTCGCTTTCCGGCCATAAGGTCTATGGCCCGCGCGGCATTGGCGCGCTTTATGTCCGCCGCCGGCCACGCATGCGCCTCGCCCCCCTATTCTCCGGCGGGGGGCAGGAAAGGGGCCTCAGGTCCGGCACGCTCCCCGCGCCCTTGGTGGTGGGCTTTGGTGAGGCCTGCCGGATCGCCGCCATTGAAGGCTTGCTCGATTCCGGGCGCATCGCCGGCCAGCGAGAGGTCTTCCTGAACAGGCTCCGCGCCGAAATCCCGGGCCTGGTGGTTAATGCTGAAGCCGCGCCCAGGGTTTCGGGCAATCTGAACCTGACCTTTCCGGGTGGCGTCACCGCCCAGGCCCTCATGGCTGGCGCGCCGCTTGTGTGCGTTTCCACCGGTTCGGCCTGTTCCTCGGCAGAAATCGAGCCTTCTTACGTGCTGCAAGCCATAGGGCTTGAACCCGAAGCCGCCCGGGCCACCTTGCGGATTGGGATGGGACGCTTTACCTCGCCCGCCGATGCGGAACTCGCCGCGGCAAGCTTGGCCGCTGCTTGGCACCGCGCAGCCTCCGCAACAGACAAGGCAAGTGATTAGCCATGCCGAAAATGGTATTCATCGAACGCGACGGGACACGCAAGGAAGTGGAAGCCCCGCTTGGCCTTTCCGTGCTGGAAATCGCGCATCGCAATAGCGTTGACATTGAAGGCGCCTGCGAAGGATCGCTGGCGTGTTCCACCTGCCATGTAATTGTGGATGGCGCCTGGTTCGCCAAGCTGGCGAAGCCGACGGAAGATGAGGAAGACATGCTCGACCTCGCTTTCGATTTGCAGGAAACCAGCCGCCTTGGCTGCCAATTGATCATGACGGATGCGCTGGATGGGCTGGTGGTGAAGCTGCCCGCCGGGTCGCGCAACGCGGGCGGCTGAGGCATGGCGCGCGCGCCTTGGGATGAATTCGGCGCGGAAGGCGGCTTGTTTCGCAAGCTGTCGGCTGCCGCCGCGTCCGAATGGCGCGATTATACTTGGCACCCTTTTGTGCAGCAGCTTTCGGCTGGCACTCTGCCGCTCAAGGCATTTCAGCATTATCTGATCCAGGATTACCTGTTCCTGATCCATTTCGCCCGCGCCAAGGCGCTGGCGGTGCTGAAGGGCGAAAGCCTGGCCGCGATGCGCGACAAGGCGGCTGCGGTGCTCGCCATTCTGGATGAAACCAAGCTTCATCTGAAATACTGCGCCGAATGGGGGCTTTCGGAAGCGGATGTGGTTTCCGTGCC
>CAMCZJ010000354.1 GCA_945886995.1 Asaia bogorensis | reverse complement strand
TGCAATCCTTCGCGCGCACCGGTTCATTGTCATGGAACCGCAAGCCGGGGCGGAGCGTCATGGTCCAGGTCAGGCCATCGGCGGAAATCTCATGCCCGGACAGCATTTGATGCTTTGGGCGAAAATCTGCACCCAAGCCGAACAAGGTATCATAGACCATGAGGCCGTGATTGCGGACGATGACGGCGGTGCTCCAGACCGGGTCCATGCTGGAAAGGTTGCTTTGCGGAATAAAGTGCAGCGTGCGCGCGGCGGTCTGGCCCGTGGCAAGGCGCGGTGCGACAAGCGCGGCGGCCGTGGCGGCAAGCAATGGGCGGCGTGCAATCATGGCTAAGAGCTCCTTGATGGTTGGACCGAGCATGTCTTGGCGCGGGGTAGCGTGCAAGCCAACCCCTTGGATAGTATCGGCATCAGGGCTAGGCTGTTCCGAAAGGGGGCGCAGGCGATCCCCAAGCCGGAGGAGGGCTTCATGACATTCATGTTGAAACGTCGCACCATAGCGCGTCTTGGTTTCGGGGCGGGTGCCATTCTGGCCGCGCCACGTCTTGGCCGCGCGCAGGTCAGTTTTCCGGAACGTGTGGTCGAAGTCGTGACGCATGCCGGCGTTGGCGGTGGCACGGACATCACCGCACGCATGATGATGGTGCAGGCGCCAAGCGAATTCAAACAGGAATTCGTGGTGGTGAATCGTACCGCCGGCAGTGGCGCGCAGGCGTTGCAATATCTGGCATCCAAGCCCGCAGATGGGCATACCATCATCCTGGTGACGCAGACCCATTTGCTGACCCAGCTGCGCAATCGCAATGTGCCGCAGTTTTCGGAACTGGTGCCGCTGGTGCGCGCGACCGATGATCCGCAGCTTGTGCTGGTGCGGCGCGAAAGCCCCTTCCGCACCGCCGCTGATCTTGTGGCCGCTGGCAAGCAGCGTTCCTTGCGCTTTGGTGGCACGCATGTGGGCGGCGTTGACCATATCTCGATCTTCTCCTTTGGGCGCGCGGCAGGTTTGCAGCAGCCAACCCTGGTGCCCTTCCGTGGCGGTGGAGAGATTGTGATCAACCTGGTCGGCGGTAACACCGATTCTGCCCTGGTCAATCCTGCGGAAGCGGAAGCGCAGTTGCGTTCTGGTGAATTGCGCCCGCTGCTCGCCCTTTCTGAAAAACGCCTTGCGGGCTTTCCTGACTTGCCGACAGCGAAGGAGGCCGGGATTGATTGCGTTGCTTCAACCGTGCGCGGCTTTTGTGTGTTGCGGGGAACTCCGGAAGATCGCGTGGCACGTCTGGAGGAAGGGTTGCTCCGCGCCATGTCCGGTCCGATTTTCAAGAACTATCTTGAAAACACGGGTCAATCACCGGATAGCGTGGTCGGACGCGCCGCCTGGGGGGCGCAGCTTCAGGCCTTCCATGATAGCGGGCGGGAAGCACTACAGGCGCTTGGCTTGCTGCGCTGATGCGCGGCGCGCGCAACCCGAATCACGCCATCGCCGCCAGTATCGCGGCGGTGGCCTTCGCCGCCATTGCCGCGACCTTCACCTTTGAACCTGTGCCACCTGGCCTGCCCGGGCTTGGCGCGGTGGAATTTCCGCGCTTGGTATCGGCGATCCTTTTGTTGCTGGCGCTGATCTTGGGGCTAACCGCGGCATCTTCTGCAAGTGAGGATGATGCGCCGCGCATTTCATCCCGCGCCTGGCTGATTTTTGCGATCTGTCTTGGGTTTCTGCCTTTGGTCGAGATCATTGGCATGATCCCGGCGATCCCTATTTTCTTGCTGGTGGCGGGGCTGCTTTGGGGCGGTACGCCCTGGCCCACGCTGGTGTTTTCAGCGCTTGGCATGGGCATCGCCATCTGGCTGGTCTTCGTGAAGATTTTCCGCCTGACCCTGCCCAAGGGTTGGCTTGGCAGCATGTTGGGGTTTTGAGTGATGGAAGGTTTTTTGGGCGGGCTTGCCATTCTGCTTGATCCCTGGGTCATGTTCATGGTGTTCCTTGGCACCGTGCTTGGGATTTTTGTGGGCGCGCTGCCGGGGATTTCGGGCAGCACCACCATCGCGCTGATGTTGCCAATGACAATCACCATGGGACCGATCCCGGCGATTTGTTTTCTGGGGGCGATTTATTGCGCGGCGAATTTCGGCGGTTCCATCACCGCGATCATGGTGAATGCGCCGGGCGATCCTTCGGCCAGCGCAACCGCGCTTGAAGGCTATAAGATGGCAGAAAAGGGTCAGGCGGGCCTGGCGCTTGGCATGTCAGCGGTTTCTTCGGCGATTGGCGGCATATTCTCGATTTTTGTGCTGATCATTGCCGCACCCTTGTTGGCGCGTGCAGCCTATTCCTTTGGGCCTCCGGAATATTTTGCGCTGGCCGTATTCGGGCTTTCCATGTGCGCGGCGATTGGCGGCGATAGCGCGGTGAAGAATCTGATTGCCGCGGCGCTTGGTGTTTTGCTGGCGACTGTGGGGATGGATCTGACCACGGGTACGGAACGCTTTGCCTTCGGCATTGATGAATTGGCCGATGGTATCAAGTTTGTGCCGGTTTTGATCGGGCTTTTCGCGGTTGGTGAGATGCTGGATCAGGTGGTGCGCCGTGCGGAGAAGGCGAAGATCATTGCCATGGATGCGGCACGCGTGCCGGGCATGGCGGAATTTCGCAAATGCAACCGCGCCATCTGGATTGGTAGCGGCATTGGCACCTTCATCGGCGCCTTGCCGGCCTTGGGCGCCACAACGGCAGCGCTGATTGGCTATAATGAAACGCGCCGTTGGTCCAAGCATAAGGAGGAGTTCGGCAAGGGCAGCATCGAAGGTGTTGCGGGGCCTGAGGCGGCGAATAATGCCGCAGTTGGTGGTTCCATGGTACCGACGCTCGCCTTGGGGATTCCCGGCAGCGCAACGACGGCGATTATTCTGGCCGCGCTGATTGTTCAGGGGGTACGGCCTGGGCCGCATCTTTTCACCGAACAGCCAACTTTGCTGTACGCCGTATTCGCTTCGATGTTGGCGGCCAATCTTTTCTATCTTGGGCTTGGGCTTTACATGGCCAAATTCTTCGCGCGGATTTCCTTGGTACCGCCAGCAATC
>CAMCZJ010000353.1 GCA_945886995.1 Asaia bogorensis | reverse complement strand
GGTGGGGCCTCCAAGCGCTCAAGCCTTTCGGGATCAGCCCCGTCACGCCAGGGTTTGCGGAGCACGAAGGCGATGCCGGCCAGCAGCAAGCCGCGCCAGGCCGGCCCGTCCAGCGCTTCAGCAAGACCCTTATAGGCTGTTTGGCGTTCCGCTTCTGCCGCACGCAGCAAGGCCCGCATGCGGCGATCATCCGGCAAAAGATCGGCCATCTCCGCCCCGATCCCGGCCAAAAACACATCCCAATCCCGTGCCGGCCCAAGTAGCTTCAAAAACCCTTGCAGAGCCTCATCCAGGGCGCGGCCTTGCGGCGCATCCGTGACCGGGCGGAAGACCTTGAGAACTGATCTCAGGCGCCGCATCGCGACCCGTAATTGATGCACGCCCTCCATCGCAGTGCCAGCGCGGGCGATGGGCGCGTAATGGGACGCCACCTCCAGCAAATGACCAATGGCAAGCGTGAAGCAGGCCTCCAGCGTATCAGCGCCGGAGGTATCCGGCGCCCCGCGCCGGCGCGGGGCCGGGGGCTGTCCGGTGGCAAGGCTCAAGGCTTCGGCAGCCAGGCTGAGGCTTGATGGCAATAGCGGGCATACCGCGGCCAGGCGTTGGGCCAGATCCAGAACTGCCTCTGGCGGACCCAGAAGGCTTACCCGCGCGACTTCGCGCTCGGCCATGACCGTCCGCAAATGTCCATGCAGGACGCGGAGCTGCACCATGGCGTCGCCCAGGACCAGGTTCTGACGGCGCCGCCTGCCAGAAAAGGCAGCAAGAGGGATCAGCGCCTCCACGCCGCCATCGGCTTGTTCCTGGGAAGGGCTCGGCAGGGCAGACGAAGGCAGCACCATCCCGGGATGCCAAGGGGCATCATCCGCCGGGTGCAAGGTGACCAATCGCTTTGGGCCACGCCGGGGCACTTCGATCAGCTTGCCTGATCCCATAACCGCGCCGCCCGGCGTATCCAGCCACCTTATTTCCTCCGCAACCGAGGAAATACGGCCCTTTCGAAGGGCAGCCAGAATGGGCAAATGCGAAAGAAGCGTAATGTCCTCAACTGCCATGCGGCATTCAAGCTCAAGCACCGCAGGCTCCGGCGCCACTGTCATCTCCGGCGCTTCCGGCACTGCCTTGGCTTCCGCACGCTCTTGATCGGTCATTCTGCCATTTCCGGTAGATCGTCGGGGATCATGAAGCGCACCAGCCGCCCGCCGCCTTCAGCCAGGCTTGGCCAAGGGTTGGAGATGCTGAATTCCGCCAAAGCCGCGGTCGGGAAGGCCTCCGCCATGCGCCGCGCATCCGGGCTGCGGGCCATGGAATCCGCCCCGGTGAGCGCCAGGGCCAGGTCATGCAGCCCCGGATTATGGCCAATCAGCAGCACACTCCGCGCGGTTTCCGGCACGCGGTGCAAAAGGCCGAGTAGGCTCTGCCAGGATGCCAGATAAAGCTCGTCCATCGGTTCGATGATTGGGCTATCGGGCAGGGGGGAGAGCACTTCAAGGGTTTGCAGCGTGCGCCTGGCAGAAGAAACCAGCACCACATCAGGCGAAAGACCAAGCCCGCGCATCGCATTGGCCATGGCTACCGCCGCGCGCCTTCCCCTGCCATTCAAGGGCCGGGCATGATCGGCCAATGCCGGGTCATCCCAGGCGGATTTGGCATGGCGCAGCAGGAGGAGTTGACGCATCGCGAATCCTTATTCGCACAACGCGGCCAGTTTGTCGCGCCCCTCGCGCTTTCGCCGCGCGTGACCATTTGGAGACAGAACATCGGAGGGCAGCATGGCTGAAGCATCAATCCTGATTCTGGGCGCGACCGGCGCGGTGGGGGCGGCGCTGGCGCGGCGCGTGGCGTCACGAGGGCTTCGCCCCGTGCTGGTGGCGCGCGATCCCGTGCGGCTGGCCGCCCTTGCCGCGGAAATCCCTGGCAGCATCGCGATCCCCGCTGATGTGGAGGACGCGGCGGCCTTGCGCGGCGCGGTGGTTGCTGCCGGCACACCCTTGGCCGGGCTTGCCTATTGCGTGGGCTCCATCGCGCTAAAGCCGCTGAAACGCGTCACCGAGGCCGATATGATGAGCGCCTTTCGTCTGAATGCGCTCGGCGCCATGCTGGCCGTGCAGGCGGCGCAGGATGCGCTGGCGGCGGGGCGGGGGTCGGTCGTGCTGTTTTCGTCCATCGCCGCACGGGCGGGCTTCACCAACCACGCGGCGATTGCCGCCGCCAAGGGCGCGGTGGAGGGCCTCACGGTCGCACTCGCTGCCGAATTGGCGCCTGCCATTCGCATCAATTGCATCGCGCCATCACTTACGCGCAGCAACATGGCCGCGCCCTTGTTGGCGAATGCGCAAATGGCGGAAGCGATTGCCAAGCAGCACCCCATCCCCCGGTTGGGGGAAGGTGATGATGCCGCCGCGCTGGCGGATTTTCTGCTATCAGATCAGGCAGGCTGGATTACCGGCCAAATCATGGCCGTGGATGGCGGCCGTTCAACGCTGCGGAGCCGCGGATGATGTTGCGTCGTGCTTTTCTCATGCTGCCAGGGCTGCTGCTGCCCGCCGGCGCCTTCGCCGCCCCTGGCCCGGTACGGTTTCGCGTGCTGCGCGAAGGAAAAGAAATTGGCACGCATCAGGTAAGGCTTTCGGGCAATGCGCAGCGGCTTACGGTGCAAAGCGACATCGCCTTGCAGGTGAAGCTTGCCGGCTTCACCGTGTTTCGCCTGCGTCATGAGATTGCGGAGGAATGGGCGGGTGACCGCCTGCAACGCCTAACATCGCGCCATGACCGCAATGGCACCGTGACCGAGGCGCGCGTTGCTGTCGAAGGCGGGGCTTTGGTGGCGCAGGGGCCGGAGGGCACGCAGCGCCTGCCCGCCAATGCCGCACCGCTCACCTGGTGGAATGGCGGTAACTTCGCTCGCCCGTTGATCCGCCCACTGAATTGTACGCTTATCTCGGGCGCTGCCGCGCGCAGCGCGGTGCCGAGCGGCGGCGTCCAATTCAGCCTGAATGGCGCGGTTGAAGCCGTGGCGCGCTACGATGCCGAAGGCCGCTGGGTGGCGCTGACCACCAAGGGTGAGGATGGCAGCGCCGTTGTTTATGAGCT
>CAMCZJ010000352.1 GCA_945886995.1 Asaia bogorensis | reverse complement strand
CTGGTGGGCGGCACGATGTTCCTGATGTGGCTTGGGGAACAGATCACGGCGCGCGGCGTTGGCAATGGGATCAGCTTGATCATTTTTGCGGGCATTGTGGCGAATCTGCCCTCGGCGCTGATCAGCACGCTTGAACTTGGCCGCACGGGCGCGCTTTCCACGATTTTCATCATCGCCTTCCTGCTCATTGCGCTGCTGGTGATTGCCTTCGTCGTCTTCATTGAACGCGCCCAGCGGCGCATTCCGGTGCAATACCCGAAGCGTCAGGTTGGCAACCGCATGTTTGGCGGGGAAGCGACACATCTGCCGCTCAAGCTCAATACCTCAGGTGTCATTCCGCCGATCTTCGCCTCCTCATTGCTGCTGCTGCCGGCCACAATTGCCGGGTTTTCACAGGATATGTCGGATGGCTGGTTGCAGACCATCTCCGCCATGCTGGCCCATGGGCGCCCCGCCTACATGGTCCTTTACATGGCGATGATTGTCTTCTTCGCCTTTTTCTACACGGCCATTGTCTTTAACCCCGCCGAGACAGCGGATAACCTCAAGAAATATGGTGGCTTTATCCCGGGCATCCGCCCTGGCCAGAATACCGCCGATTATCTTGACCGCGTGCTGACCAGGCTGACTGTTTTGGGCGCCGCTTATCTCTGCCTTGTTTGCATCATCCCGGAAATTCTGATCAGCCAATACGGCGTGCCTTTCTATTTTGGCGGCACTTCCTTGTTGATCATTGTCTCCGTGACCATGGATACGGTGGCGCAGGTGCAATCGCATCTCTTTGCCCATCAGTATGAAGGTCTGATCAAGAAAGCGCGTCTTGGCGGCCGTGGGCAGCCGCGTGGGCGCTGAGACCAGAGGAAACGGATGAACCTTATCCTTCTTGGCCCGCCTGGTGCGGGCAAAGGCACACAGGCCAAGATGCTGGAAGAGAAATTCGGCATCGCCCAGATTTCAACCGGCGATATGCTGCGCGCCGAAGTGAAATCAGGCAGTGAGATTGGCCTGAAGGCCAAGGCAATCATGGAGCGTGGTGATCTGGTCCCTGATGAGGTGATCACCGCCATGCTCAAGGCGCGCGTGGCACGCCCCGATTGCGCCAAGGGCTTCATTCTGGACGGCTTCCCGCGTACGGCGCCACAGGCGGCGTCGCTGGATGCGATGCTGAAGGAAAGTGGCCTAAAGCTTGATCATGTGATCGAGCTTAAAGTGGATGATGGGGCGCTGGTGGAACGCATTTCCGGGCGCTACAGCTGCGCCAAATGCGGCGCTGGCTACCATGACAAGTTCAAGCAGCCGGCCAAGGCCGGGGTGTGTGATAGCTGCGGCGGGGGCGAATTTGCCCGCCGGGCGGATGACAAGGCAGAAACCGTGGCAGCACGGCTTGAAGCCTATCACCGCCAGACCGCGCCTTTGCTTCCGTATTATGCGGGGCAAGGAAAGTTGAAAGCCGTTGACGGCATGGCTTCCATGGCGGAAGTCGCGCGCCAGATCGGCGAAATTTTGTCAGGAAAGGCTTGACGGGGAAGGGCGCTGGGGTTAATCCCCCTGCTCCCGCGGCGGGGGGCAACTCTGGCCGCTCTTTGTCGTTGAAAAATCATTCGGAACACTCCGCCGGCAGGGCCCCAAGGGCTACCGCGGCGGTATCGGGGGGCTCGGCCCCAGGAGAGGCACTGTGGCGCGCATCGCCGGCGTGAATATTCCGACCAACAAGCGGGTCTTGATCTCGCTTCGCTATATCTATGGCATTGGCCCGCAGAACGCGAAGGTCATCTGCGATCAGTTGAGCATTCCGGCGGAACGCCGCGTGAATCAACTGACCGATGATGAAGTGATGCGCATTCGCGAATTGATTGACCGCGATTACCGCGTGGAAGGCGATTTGCGGCGTGAGCAGGCGATGAACATCAAGCGCCTGATGGACCTTGGTTCCTACCGGGGGCTCCGTCATCGCAAGGGTCTGCCCGTTCGTGGTCAGCGCACCCATACCAATGCCCGTACCCGCAAGGGCAAGGCGGTTGCTATCGCCGGCAAGAAGAAGGTGACGAAGTAAGATGGCTCGTGAACCCCGCGGCGGTGCCGCTCGTGGCCCGGTGAAGCGCAAGGAACGGAAGAATATCTCCTCCGGTGTTGCGCATGTGCTGTCCACCTTCAACAACACCATCGTGACCATCACGGATGCCCAGGGCAATGCGATTGCCTGGTCTTCCGCGGGCGCGCAGGGCTTCAAGGGCAGCCGTAAATCCACCCCTTACGCGGCGCAGGTTGCCGCCGAAGATGCGGGCCGCAAGGCGCGTGAACACGGGATGGAAGTGCTGGACATCATGGTGAGCGGCCCTGGTTCGGGTCGTGAATCCGCGCTCCGTGCCCTTCAGGCTGTTGGCTTTCAGGTTACCGCCATTCGCGATGTGACCCCCATTCCCCATAACGGTTGCCGCCCACGCAAGCGCCGCCGCGTCTGATACGCGCGCCACGCCTGACCGCCGCAGCCCGATAGGAGAGACATGAACGTGCTTGACCGCAACTGGCGTTCCCTGATCGAAACGCAGAAGCATATCGAGCCGACGATCAACCCGCTGCGCAGCGCCACGCTGGTGCTTGAGCCGCTGGAACGTGGATTCGGCATGACGCTTGGCAATGCGCTGCGCCGCGTGCTGCTTTCCTCCCTGCTTGGTGCGGCGGTGAAGGCAATTCGCATTGATGGCGTGCTGCATGAATTCAGCAGCATCCCCGGCGTGCGCGAGGACGTCACCGATATCGTTCTGAATGTGAAGCAGCTTGCGCTGCGCTATCAGGGTGAAGGTGAAAAGCGCCTGGCGCTGATGGCGACCGGCCCTGGTGAAGTCACGGCGGGGCAGATCCAGACCTCGGGCGACATCGAAATCGCCAATCCTGATCTGGTGATCTGCACGCTGGATGATGGCGCGAAGCTTTCCATGGAATTGATCGTCGATTCCGGCAAGGGCTATGTGCCGGCCTCTGAAAATCGTCCGGAAGATGCGCCGATTGGTCTGATCCCGGTGGATGCGATTTATTCGCCGGTGCGCCGCGTGGCCTATCGCGTGGAACCGACACGTGTTGGCCAGCGCACGGATTATGACAAGCTGATCCTGTC
>CAMCZJ010000351.1 GCA_945886995.1 Asaia bogorensis | reverse complement strand
TGGCAGGCCATTGCCAACACGTGCTGCGCCAGCACATCCAAGCCACCGGGGCGCGGCGGATCGCCATCCAATTCGCCAGCCGCCACGGCTTCCATCGCGGCCACGCATTCAATCACCTCAAACCGATTGGCCGGTACCAGCACGGCGTGAGAGGGCTCATCCATCCGGTGATTGGCGCGGCCCACGCGCTGCAATAGCCGCGCGACACCCTTGGGTGCGCCAATCTGGATCACCTGGTCCACATCCCCCCAATCAATGCCGAGATCGAGTGAGGCGGTGGCCACCACCGCGCGCAGCTTGCCCGCGGCCATGGCCGCTTCCACCTTGCGGCGCTGTTCAATTTCAAGGCTGCCGTGATGCAAAGCGATGGGCAGTGCTGACTCATTGAGGCGCCAGAGTGCTGCGAAGCAAAGCTCTGCCTGGGCGCGGGTATTGACGAAGACAATCGTGACCCGCGCGGCTTCAATGCGGCGATAGACTTCCGGCATGGAAGCCAGCCCCATATGCCCACCCCAGGGCAAATGGCCTTCCGGCAATTGCAAATCAAATACCGGGGCGGCGCCGCCTGCCGTCGTGATCAACCGGACAGACCCCGCTTGCGCATCCGGCGCCAACCAGGCGCGCAAGGCATCCGGTACCGCCACCGTTGCGGAAAGCCCGATGCGCTTCGCTCCCGGCGCCAGTACCGCAAGCCGAGATAGGCAGAGCGCCAATTGATCACCGCGCTTGGTGCCGGCCAAAGCGTGGATTTCATCAATGATGATGCCACCAAGGCCCGCGAAGATCTCCTGCGCATCGGGCAGTGAGAGCAAAAGCGTGAGGCTTTCCGGCGTGGTCAGCAGGATATGGGGCGGGGTGGCGCGCTGGCGTGCGCGGCGATTGGCGGGTGTGTCACCCGTGCGAGTTTCAACGCGAATGGGCAGCGCCATATCGGCAATCGGCGCCATCAGATTGCGCGCAATATCCACCGCGAGCGCCTTGAGCGGCGAAATGTACAGCGTGTGCAAGCCTTCGCGCGGTGTTGTCGCCAAATCCAAAAGTGTCGGCAGGAAACCGGCCAGCGTTTTGCCGCCGCCCGTGGGTGCCACCAGCAGCGCATGATCGCCAGCGGCCACGGCATCCAGAACAGCAAGCTGATGCGCCCGCGGCTGCCAGCCACGTGCCGCAAACCATCCGGCAAAAGGTTCTGGTAATGTTCGCATTCGGCGCTATCTATGGCGCGACACGCCCCTGAGGCAAGACCGGAACCGCATGGCCTTCACCACCGCCCCCCATCCCGAGACCTGGCTGAAAGTGACACCTGCCGGGCTATTCTGCGAACCGGGTGGGTTTTTCATTGACCCGCTCCGTGCCGTTGACCGCGCCGTGATCAGCCATGGCCATTCGGATCATGCGCGCCCCGGCCATCAAGCGGTGCTGGCGACGCCGGAGACACTCGCCATCATGACCGCGCGTTTGGGCGAAGGCCGCGCAGGGGCCACGCAACAGGCGCTACGGTATGGGGAGGTGATTGCGATCAATGGCGTGAAGCTCTGGCTGCGGCCGGCCGGGCATGTGCTGGGTTCAGCGCAAATCGCCATGGAATGGCAGGGCAGCCGCGTGGTGGTCTCGGGCGATTACAAGCGCCGTGCCGATCCAAGCTGCGCGGCTTTTGAAGTTGAACGCTGCGATGTCTTCATCACGGAAGCGACCTTTGCTTTGCCCGTGTTTCGTCACCCGGATGCGATGGGGGAGATTGCGCGGTTGTTGCGATCAGCCGCGTTATTCCCCGAACGCACCCATGTGATTGGCTGCTACGCGCTCGGCAAATGCCAGCGCCTGATCCGCATGTTGCGCCAGGCGGGTTATGACAGCCCAATTCATTTGCATGGCGCGCAGCAGGGGCTTTGTGCTGTTTATGAGGAATTGGGTGTGGCACTCGGCCCGCTGCTGCCTGCGACGGTGGCGCGCAAGGATGCGCTGAAGGGCGCGATTGTGCTGGCGCCACCTTCGGCCATTGCCGATCGCTGGGCGCGGCGGCTCGCAGAACCTGTGGTCGCGAATGCTTCAGGTTGGATGGGGGTGCGGCAGCGCGCGCGCCAAGGCGGTGTGGAATTGCCGCTGGTGATTTCCGATCACGCGGATTGGGATGAGTTGCTGGAAACCTGCGCCGAGACCGGCGCGCAGGAGGTTTGGGTGACGCATGGGCGCGAAGATGCGCTGATCCATGCGCTGGGGCTGCAAGGCATCAGGGGGCGGGCGCTGAACCTTATTGGGCGGGGTGAGGAAGATGAGCTGGTACCAGATGTCTCGGCCACTTGACGCGGCATGTGAAACAGTCGCGGATTCGATCTGGCATGCAAGAGCCTTGTGACCCGACCGGAGAAGCCTGTGCATTCACCTTTCCTGCTACCGAGACCCTTCGGCAAAGGCGCTGGAGCGGAACCGCCAATCCTTATCCCCGCGTTCAACAACCCATCCTATTGCCGAATGATGGTGGATCAGCTTTTGGGTGCGAGACTTTCGCGCATCCTGCTGATAGACAATGGCTCGACCTCAGCCGAGATGTGCCAAATGCTCGACTCTATGGAAGGTAAAGTCAGAATTCTTCGCCTGGGGCGGAATGCGGGTCCCAAATACTTCGCACAGAATTGGTTTTTTTATCTGCGCCTGCCTCCGATCTTCTGCGTGACCGACCCGGATATCCAATTCAATCAAAACCTGCCCAATGATTTTTTGCAAACACTCCTGACGCTAACCGAGGAACACAAGATCGGCAAAGCCGGCTTTGCACTCAATATCCAGGATCACCACAATTTCCGAGACATCTTACTGAATTTCAAAGGCATGAATTATGATATCGTCTCCTGGGAGAGCCAATTTTGGCAGCAGCAGATCGGCATGACCAGGGCCGGAGACCCAGTTTTTCGCGCCGACATCGATACGACTTTCGCTCTTTACAACAAGAAATTCTTCAGCCGAAAGAAACTTGGCTTCTATCGCGCATTACGCGTGGGCGGTGACTTTACAGCGCGCCATCTGCCCTGGTACCGGGAAAGCGTCATTGGCCAGGCAGAAGAACGCGCCTATGCCGCAACACAAAAATTCTCCTGGTATGCAAAACCCTGATGTTATTT
>CAMCZJ010000350.1 GCA_945886995.1 Asaia bogorensis | reverse complement strand
CGCGCAGAGATAAATCAGGCCCACCTGATAGCCGATATTTGCACGCGCCATGCCGAAGTCTGGCGCGGCATAGGCCACCAAAACAGGCAACGCATAAACCGTCATGGTGGCCAAGGTTTGCGCCCCAGCCAGCAAAAAAACCGCAAGAGCCAAGCCGCTTGATGTATTCATGCGCGGCCCTGCGTCACGCCTGATGCAATCCCCGGCGATAGGTAGAAGGTTCCATATCCTTCACCGATTTCGCACGTTTTTCGAGCCAATAGCTCTGCGCTGGGGGCATGGCATCGAAGGCCGATTCAACGCCGAGCTTGCGCGCGGCATCAGTTGGCCAATTCGGGTTGTAGAGAATCTCACGCCCGATCGCCACAAGATCCGCATCGCCGGCCTGCAGAATGGCCTCGGCCTGATCGGCATGTACAATCAGGCCAACCGCCATGGTGGCAATCGGCGCTTCATGACGAAGCCGCCGCGCATAAGGCACCTGATAGCCATAGCCAGGCCGCGCGGCCTTGGGCGGGCCGCCGCTGATACCGCCAGAGGAGCAATCCACCACATCAACGCCAGCAGCACCAACAAGCTTTGCAAGGCGGATGCTTTGTTCCACATCCCAGCCCGAATCATCTTCGACTGAAAAGCGCATGAAAAGCGGCTTATGTACTGGCCAGATCGCACGCACCGCTTCCACCACTTCAAGCGCAAAGCGCATGCGGTTCTGTTCCGAACCACCATACTCATCATTGCGACGATTGGCGGATGGCGAAAGGAATTGATGAAGCAAATAACCATGCGCCGCGTGGATTTCCAATATATCAAAACCAGCAGCATCCGCACGCCGCGCGGCATCAGCCCAATGCTGCACCACTTCAGGGATCTCATCGCGCGTCAGGGCGCGAGGCATTGGGTCCCCTGCATCGCCAATCTCAGCGCTTGGGGCCACAAGCTCCCATGCTTCCCAATCGGTAATCGCGGGGCTTTGCACCAGTGGCGCGCCGCCTTCCCAGGGGCGAAAGCGTCGCGCCTTGCGGCCGGAATGGCCGATCTGAATTGCGGGCACTGAACCATTGGCGCGAATCAAATCCGCCACGCGCTTCATGCCGGGGATGAAGGCATCATCCCATAGCCCGGTATCGCCCAAAGTGCCGCAGCCGCGCCGTTCTACCTTGGTGCTTTCCACCATCACCATGCCGGCACCACCCGCGGCAAAGCGCCCGGCATTCATCAAATGCCAATCGGTGATGAAGCCGCGATCTGCGGCGTATTGATGCATGGGCGCGACCACCACGCGGTTCTTCAGCGTGACGCCACGTTTGGTCCAAGGCGTAAAAAGCAAAGGCAAGGTCATGGTGGAATCCTCCGTACCCGAAGCCTAGGCCAAGGAGGTTGTGCTGGACAGAGGGGCTTCAGCCCTTCAAATAACCAAGCGCGTGATCTGCCTTGCGTTGTTCCGCTGAACGTTTGGTAGGATCACCAAAGCCGCCACCGCCGGAAGTTTCCAGCCGTACAATATCGCCTTTCAGCAAGCGCACCGCATCGCTTTTCGGTGCGATGGGTGTTTCCTGCCCGTCGCGAATGCGCAGCAAGCGTCCAAGGCTGGCAGGCTTCCCACCAGCAAGGCCATAGGGCGGAAAGCGAAAGCGATCCATATTCGCGGTGAAAATCCCAGCAGGGCTATCCACACGCCATTCGCGAATAAGGCCAAGACCGCCGCGATATTGCCCATCACCGCCTGAATCAGGCTTCAGCCCGTAATGCGTGATGGTCAGCGGCATTTGGCTTTCGATCATTTCGATCGGGATATTGCTGTTATTGTGCATACCGAAGGACCAGGCATTCACGCCATCCTTGGCGGGGCTGGCGCCAGTGCCGCCGATTTCTATTTCCACCAGCACTTCACGCCCGCCATCCGCCGCTTCGGTCTGGAAGGTGGCCACGTATGAACCGCCGTAATAGGCAGCCGGCATGCGGTCTGGCAGCGCCTGATGCAGACAGCCGAACATGACATTAGCCAGCCGATGGCAAACCGCCACACGATGCGCAACAGACGCCGGCGCGCGGCAGGATGTGACACTGCCGTCACGGTGGCGAATACGAATGGGGCGATAGCAGCCCGCATTGGCCGGCATGGCGCCATCAGTCGCCGCGATAATGCTGTAATAGACCGCGCAATTTGACATCGCCGGCGTACAATTGATGGGACCACGTTGCTGATCCGCACAGGCGGTCAGGTCAACCTCAATCTCATCACCTTTGATGGTGATGGAGCCATGAAGGCGCACCGGTTCACCGGATACACCATCATCATCCAGGAAATCTTCGAAGCTATAGGTGCCATCCGGCATGGCGCGAATGGCGGCACGCATAGCGGCTTCGCTCTGATCCAGGATGCGGCCAGTTGCTTCAATCAGCGTCGCGGCACCATAGCGCGCGGCGATACGGCGGATGGAAGCAGCGCCAACCTCAAGGCTTGCCAATTGGGATTGCAAATCACCCAGCATGAGCGCGGGCTTGCGGACATTCTGCCCAATCATGGCGTAGATGGCCTTGTTGAGCACGCCGCCTTCAATCAGCTTCAGCGGCGGAATGCGGAGCCCTTCCTGAAAGACTTCCGTTGCTGTCGCAGCATAGGAACCAGGCGCCATGCCGCCCATGTCTATGTGATGGCAAAGCGCGCCCACATAGGCCACGCGCTTGCCGTCATGGAAAACCGGTTTGAAGACCAATATGTCGTTCAGGTGCTGTGCACCGCAATAGGGATCATTGGTGGCAACAACATCATCTTCGCGCCAATCCGCTGCATCCACGAAGCGGTCCAGCAATATGCGCAGCGCCGCGCCCATTGAATTCAGATGCTGCGGGATGCGCGCAGATTGCGCGACATTATTGCCATCAGCGTCGAAAACCGCCGTGGAATAATCCAGCAATTCGCGCACCGTGGTGCTGCGGCTAGTACGCCAGATGGTGATATCCATCTCAGCCGCTGCCGCGGTAAGCGCATTGCGGATGACTTCGATTTCGATGGGGCCGAGGCTCATGGCGCGATCTTCCTGGCAATCAAGGCACCGCCAGCGGCAAGCCTTGCTTGCCAGGCGCGGGAAATCCAATGGGTGGCGAAGGCTTCTTCG
>CAMCZJ010000349.1 GCA_945886995.1 Asaia bogorensis | reverse complement strand
AATAAGCCAGCCTTCTAGCGCGCAGCTGAGGCCATTTGGATTGCCCCCGCTTGCCGCATGCGGCGTTGATTCTTGATATGGCGCAAGAAGGCCATCTGCAAGCCCGGCTAGACATCTTCCAAGGACCGAAGTGAACCGCGAGAGCCGCGTGGCATTTGCTTGCCTGACCCGGGCTTGAGGAGAAAAAATTCATGCGCGCACGTGATTTGATGACTACCAGCCTTGCCACCATCCCGCCCGAGGCCCCGTTGGAAGCCGTGGCCCGTGTGCTGTCAGATCGCGGCATATCGGGCGCCCCGGTGGTGGATGGCGCCGGCAATCTACTTGGCATGGTCACTGAAGGCGATTTGATCCGCCGGCTTGCCGCGAAGGAAGATGCGCCGAAATCCTGGGTGCTGGGGCTTTTTGCCTCGGCTGCGGATCAGGCGGCGCGTTTCGCGCGCACCCATGGCCAGCGCGCGCGGGATGTGATGACCACCGATATCGCCTCGGTCACCGAAGGCACCTCAATCGAACATGTCGCCAAGATCATTGAGGATAAGCAAATCCGTCGCGTACCTGTGTTGCGTGATGGCAAGCTTATCGGCGTTGTTTCGCGTTCAGACCTGATCCGGGCCTTGCTTGCCGCGCCGGGCAGTATTGCCGCCGATGCGCCGGATGAACGGATCCGCCGCGATTTGGCGATTGCCATGCGCAATGAACCCTGGGTGGATACCTACTTCATCTTCCCGGATGTGAAGAATGGCCAAGTGACCTTCCATGGCTTTTGCCGGTCTGAAACCGTGAAGCAGGGCCTGCGGGTGCTGGCAGAAGGCGTGCCGGGGGTGAAGGGGGTCACTTTCGAAACCCAGGACCCGCCGGCCTATGTGATGGGGGTCAGTTGACCGGGCAGGCCTATCAGTACGGGATATCCTTCAGCCAGGGATATCCTGCCCGCGCAAGGGCAAAGGCGTGGTCATACAGCTTGCGCATATAGGCTTGTTCGAAGGGTTCCTTGGCTTCAAGCTGGAAGTCGGGGCCAATGGCGGCAAGGTTGAAATCCACCTTATCCTCACGCGTTGTATTCAGGATGCGTGCCACATCATTATAGCCGCTCGCGGAAATCATGCTGGAAATCGCGCGCTCCACGATCTTGAACGTGCGGCGTTCGGTATGCCCGGGGTTGGGCGTGATGCGACCATTGCGGATCACATAGGCGCGTGCGGGCTGCACATGGTCGCCATGGCGGATATGCGCGCGCCGTTCACGCGTGACGCTGCGAGGATATAGAAATACCTGTGTAAAGGCGCCGCCATCCACATGCATTTCCTGATAGGTTTTCCCATCCAGCGTCACTTCAATCATCACCGGCGGGAAAGCCCCCGGAATGGCGGCTGAGGCCAAAAGAATACGCCGCACCAGATCAAGGGCGCGCGGATGCCCGCTAGCCGCGATGGCGCCGATGTTCCATGCCACGGGCAATTGCGCATCCATATCCGACGTGCCGATCAGCAATAGCCGTCCGCTCTCATAGGCGCGCGCAATTTCGGCGAGCATCGCCTCATTCAAATGTTTGGAAATCGTGCCGAACAGCGGCGCGTTATCGGCCAGCGCATCCTCAAACAGTGCCGCATTCAGCAGGTAGCGCGGTTCCAGCACATCTTTTGGGGTGATGTCAGTATAGACGCTTTTCAGGGAAGCATCGTAACGCGGACCGAGGAACGCAAAAGGGGCGGTCAGCGCACCGGTGGAAACACCGGTTACCAGGCTAAAGGTCGGGCGATTGCCGGCCTCGGTCCAGCCATTCAATAGCCCGGCACCAAAGGCGCCGTCCTCGCCGCCACCGGAGATGGCGAGCATTTCAATGGTTCTCTCCCGCCCGCGTGTGGGGGGGGCATGAATGCGCCGTGCTCTTTCCTGGGCGGCTAGAACTTCCGTGCGGAAGGCATCCCCATCCCAGGGGAAGAAGAAGCGTTCATTGGGCAGGCCAAGCACCTTGGCGTCCCGCGTGCGCGCAAAGGGCACGGCAGGGCCTCGGGCGGGCGTGGCGCAGGCGGCAAGCCCAAGCCCCGCGCCCCCGAATAGGGCCGCGCGGCGGGAAATTTTTAGTGCGTCTTCAAGCTTGTGGCCCATATCCGCCCCCTGCCTAGCTTTCCTGTACTCTCGCACCTGTGCATAACAAAAGCGCCGATTGGCGTCGAGGCGTTTGATGGCCCAAGCCCAGCTTGTCCCTTTTCGCTTGACCTTCAGGCGCTTGGCGGATAATTGCCCGATCATCACTGGTTCGCCCTGAACCTTGGTCCGCCCGCCTTATGCGGGTTGGCTCCGCCGCTCCGCGAAGGCTCGCGCAGCGGCGCGTATTGCTTTGGGGCGTCCGTAACGCGAAAGGACTATCGGGCTGCCCCATGTTTGAGGCTCTGTCCAGCAAGCTCAACGGTGTTTTTGATCGGCTGCGCCGCCGTGGCGCGCTGAGCGAAGCCGATGTGACGGAAGCGCTGCGCGAAGTGCGCGTGGCGTTGCTGGAAGCTGATGTCGCCTTGCCGGTGGTGCGTGACCTGGTTGCACGCGTGAAGGAACGCGCCGTGGGGCAGGAGGTGATTCGCTCCGTCTCCCCCGCGCAGCAAGTCATCAAGATCGTCAATGACGCGCTGGTGGAAGCGCTCGGCGGTGGTGAAGAAGGTCCGCGCGGCATTGATCTGAATGCGCCGGCGCCGGTCGCCATTCTGATGGTGGGCTTGCAGGGTTCTGGTAAGACCACGACCTCGGGCAAAATCGCGCTCCGTCTGAAGGGTCGTGAGAAGAAAAAGGTGCTGCTGGCGTCGCTCGACGTGCATCGCCCGGCGGCGCAGCTGCAATTGCAACAATTGGCCGAACGCGCGGAAGTGACCAGCCTGCCGATCATCGCCGGCCAGCGCCCGCTTGAAATCGCAGCCCGCGCCATGGATGTCGCGCGGCGCGAATTATACGATGTGGTGGTGCTGGATACCGCCGGGCGCCTTGCCATTGATGAAGCGCTGATGGCCGAGGTGGCCGAGGTGAAGGCCGCCACCAAGCCGCATGAAACCTTACTGGTTGTGGACGCCATGACCGGGCAGGATGCGGTGAATACCGCCAAAGCCTTTCAGGAAAAAGTGGGCGTCACTGGCATTGTGAT
>CAMCZJ010000348.1 GCA_945886995.1 Asaia bogorensis | reverse complement strand
AGGTGTTGATCGCCGAAGGCGCGATTCCGGGGAAGAAGTGATGTCGGCTGTATTGAAGCGCATCGCCTTTGCCGGCATCGGTAATATGGGTTGGCCCATGGCGGCCAATCTGGTGAAGGCGGGCTTTGAGGTGACGGTGTGTGATGTGGTGCTAGGCCGCGCCGCATCCTTCGCGACCGAGACCGGCGCGAAAGCCGCCGCAACGCCGGCAGAAGCCGCAAGCGGTGCCGATTGCGTGGTGATGATCGTTCCCACCAGCAAGCAGGTTGGTGAGGCGGTGGAGGCCATGCTGCCTTCACTCAAGCCCGGCATGCTGGTGATTGACATGACCTCTGGCCAGCCAGGCCGCACGCGCGAAATCGCGGCGATGCTGGAAGGCCATGGCGTTGCGATGATTGATTGCCCGGTTTCGGGTGGCGTGCCGCGCGCCAAATCTGGCCAGCTTGCCATTATGGTGGGTGGGCCAGCAGCGGAGATTGATCGCGCTGAACCCGTGCTGAAGGCGATGGGCACTTCCATCTATCGCTGCGGCGATATTGGCGCCGGGCAGGCGATGAAGGCGCTGAATAACCTGGTCTCCGCCGGCGGTTACCTGATTGGCATTGAAGCCTTGCTGATCGGCCAGCGCTTCGGGCTTGATCCGACGACGATGGTGGATGTGCTGAATGCATCTTCCGGCATGAATAATTCCACGCAGAAGAAGTTCAAGGAATATGTGCTCTCCCGGCGCTTCGATGCGGGGTTTGGGCTTGATCTGATGGTGAAGGATCTATCCATCGCCCTTGAAGTGGGGCGGGAGACAACAACGCCCGCACCATTCTCAGCACTGTGTCGCGAAATGTGGCTGGCGGCAGCCACCACGCTTGGCCCGGGGGTTGATCACACCGCGGTTGCAAAAATGCTGGAACAAATGACCGGCACCGTGCTTGGGGGGAATAACGAATCATGAATTGGGAAGTCTATGCCATCCGTTACGGGCGGCATGAACGCACGGCGCAGACAAATTTTCTGCTGCCCGTGCCCGATGCGCATGAAGCCATGCCGCTTGATTACTTCATCTGGTTGCTGCGTGCGCCGGATGGGCAGGAAATTGTGGTGGATACTGGCTTTGATGAGGAAACGGCTGCCGGCCGGGGCCGTACCATCTCGCGCAATGTGCGCGATAGCCTGAAGGCCATGGGCACGGATGCCGCCAAGGTTTCAGACGTAATCATCACGCATTTGCATTATGATCACGCGGGTTCGCTTGGCATGTTCCCCGGTGCCAAGTTCCATTTACAGGAACGCGAAATGCATTTCGCGACGGGCCGGCACATGTGCGTTCATGCGATTCGCCTGCCTTTCGAAGCGGCGCATGTGGTCGCCATGGTGAAGGCGCTTTATGCTGATCGCGTCGTGTTTCATGATGGGGATGGCGAAGTGGCAGCGGGCGTTTCCGTGCATCGCGTCGGTGGGCATTCTGATGGCTTGCAAGTGGTGCGTGTGCTAACCGCGCGCGGGCCTGTGGTACTGGCCTCAGACGCCATGCATTTCTACGCCAATGCGCTCAGCGGCAATCCCTTCCCGATCATTTTCGATCTGGGGGCGATGGCGGCTGGTTGGCGCGCAGCAAAGAAGCTGGCGGGCGGTGATGATAGCCGCGTGATACCAGGGCATGACCCGGATGTGCGGCGGCGCTTTCCGGAAGTGGCAGGGCAGGGGGGCGAGGTTGTCGCGCTCCATCTGTCGCCGAAGGATTGAAACAAAATGGGCGCCTGTACATTCATCAGGCGCCCGCCCCGCTCACTGTTCCATTTTCACGCCGGTGCGTTCCACAACGCCTTTGAACTTTGTAAGCTCCGCCTGAAAGAACGCACGCGCATCGGCAGGCGTATTGGGCCGCGTCCAGGGCGAAATCCCGGCAATCAGGAAACGCTCCCGCAATTGCGGGTCTGCCAAGGCGGCATTGATGGTGCGGTTCAGCGCGGTCACGGTGCCTTCCGGCATGCGCGGCGGGCCAACCACGGCGAACCAATTGCCAATGTCAAAACCCGGCATGCCTGATTCCGCGAGGGTCGGGATATCCGGGAAGGCAGGGAAGCGTTCCAGCCCCGTAATCGCAATGCCGCGCACCCGATTATCGCGCACCTGCGCGGCGGCGGAAGCCAATACCGCAACGCCCCAGGCCGTTTCGCCACGCGCGATGGATTCCACCATCAACCCGCCGGACCGATACGGCACATGAGAAAACTTCCCACCCAGCATCAGCGAAACCGCCACCGCCTCAGCCGCGAAATGCGGCATGGATCCAACGCCGGATGACGCATAGGGCATGTTATCCTGCGGCCCAGCGCGCAGCCTGGCCACTGCCTCTGCCGCCGTGCCGGCGGGGAAATTCGGCGCTGCCACCAAAATCAACGGGCCATTCGCGGCAATGGCAATATGGGTGAAATCCGCAATCGGGTCATAACGTGTGCCGCCCTGCATCGCGGCGGGAATCAGCCCGTGGGAAGACGCCTCATTCAACATCAACACCGTGCCATCGGCGGGCTGACGGCGGAGCCATTCCGCGGCGACCGTGCCGGAAGCGCCGGGGCGGTTTTCCACCACCACGCGCGCATTGGCCCCCATATGTGCTTGCATGCGTTCAGCCAGCAGCCGCGCGGTGATGTCGGTGGAACCGCCGGGCGCAAAGCCGCTCACCAGCGTGATGGGCCGATCAGGCAGGCCCTGCGCCAGGGCGGGCGCAGTCAGCGCAAGCCCCATGGCAGCCCCAATGAAAAGGCGTCGCATCATCCTTGTTCTCCTCCCTGGAGTTTTTCTGCCTCTTTGGGCAATGAATTCATAATTGGCGACTCAAACCCGAAGCCAACGTCTTATGCAAGCCGGGCGCGCGCCTTTACCGGTATCTTCAAATAGCGCACGCCATTGCTCTCGGCTTCCGGGAAGCGCCCAGCGCGGATATTTACCTGGATGGAAGGCAGCAACAGCGTGGGCGCGGCGAGCTTTTCATCACGCGCCTGGCGGAAGGCGACGAATTCATCCTCGGTCACGCCATCCTTCACATGCGGGTTGTGCGCGCGCTGTTCGGCAACCGTGCTTTGCCAGGCGTAATCATTGCGCCCTGGCGCCTTGTAGTCATGGCACATCCAAAGCCGGGTTTGCGGCGG
>CAMCZJ010000347.1 GCA_945886995.1 Asaia bogorensis | reverse complement strand
GCCGATTTTGATGAAGGCTTCGGCCATTTCCTCGATCACGGCGGTGAGTGTCGCGACCGAAAGCGTGATGCCGCCCGCGACACCGGCGAAGAAATCCTCACCACCAAAGGGAATGGCCGGCGCCACCAGCGCATCCGCGCCCTTGGCGTAAGCGGCAGCGGCGATGCGGCAGGCGATGTCTTCCGCGACCAGATAATCGCCCATGGGCAAGGCAGGGCCATGGGTTTCAAGGCTGCCCATGGGCAGGATCGCCACTGCTCCGGCGGCGAAGCGCGAAGCGACTTCCGGTGCGGTCAGTTCCGCGATGCGATGCGCGCTCATGCCAGCAAATCCAGCGCGGCGCGCGATAGCGCCTGGACGCCAAGGCCGATGCTGCGTTCATCAGGTTGGTAGAAGGCGTTATGCAGCCGGTCATCGCGCCCTGGCTGGCCTGAGCCGATGCGCAATTGGAAGGAGGGCGCCACGGCCGCGAATTCCGCGAAATCCTCAGCGCCCATGGAGGCTTCTCCTTCGCTGATCACATCGCCCATCTGGCGGCGCACAGCGGCAATCACGGGGTCCAACACCTTGTCATCATTCACCAGCGGCGGGACCTTGCGGACATAAGTCATTTCCGTCTTCACGCGCATGGAAATGCCAATGCCCTGAGCCAGGCGCCGCAAGGCTGCTTCGGCGATATCGCGCGATTCATGATGCAGCGTGCGCACCGTGCCCTTCAGATGCACGCGTTCGGGGATGATGTTGTAGGTGGTGCCCCCCACGAATTGCCCGATGGTGACCACGGCGGGGTGGATCGGCTTGATTTCCCGGCTGACCACGGTTTGTGCTGCCTGCACAAAGGCCGCCGCCGCCACGATAGGGTCAATCGCCGCGTAAGGATGCGCGGCATGGCCGGATTTGCCCTGAATGATCAGGTCAAACCGGTCAGACGCCGCAAGGCAAGCGCCGCGCACATAACCAAAGCTACCCACCGGCATATCCGGGTGGTTGTGAAAGCCAATCGCCATATCAATGCCATCCGCCGCGCCATCGGCGATCATGGCCGCTGCCCCTTCCAGCACTTCTTCCGCCGGTTGGAAGATAAGGCGCACGGTCCCGGCAAGCTGAGGCGCCAAATCCTTGAGCACCGCCGCGACACCCAAAAGGGTGGAGGTATGGATATCATGCCCGCAAGCATGCATTTGCCCGGCGATTTCACTCGCGAAGGGCAGCGCCGTTTCCTCATGGATCGGCAGCGCATCCATATCGGCGCGAATGGCAAGCGTGGGGCCGGGGCGCCCGCCCTTGATTTCGGCCATCACCCCGGTCCGGCCCACACCTGTGCGTGGCGTCAGGCCCAGGCGGGAAAGCTCCGCTGCTACAATGCCGGCGGTGCGGGTTTCCTGAAAGGCGAGCTCCGGATGGGTATGAATATCGCGCCGGATTTCAATCAGCCGCGGCGCCACCGCCTCGGTCGCTTCGCGGATGCGGGTTTCGGGGTCATTCGGCAGGCGGTCACCATGCGGCATGTGGTATTTCCTGTTGGGGCTTGCGTTTCGCGCAGATGATCGGCCCTGGCGCAGCCAGAGGCAAGGCTTGCGCGACCCTCGCTTGCCGAGGCTTCGCTGCCATGCAATAAAAAAAGCCATAAAAAAGGGGGCCAACGGATGAGAAGCGTTGCACGCCGCAGCGTTGTATTGGGTATTGGCGCGTCGCCGCTTTTGGCGATGGGCGCGCATGCGCAAGGGGCTTGGCCGTCCCAATCGATCCGCCTTGTGGTGCCTTTCGCGCCCGGCGGCACCACGGATTTGGTCGCGCGCCTGATTGCCGCGGGTCTGCAAGAAAAGCTTGGCGTTTCCATTGTAGTGGAAAATCGTGCCGGTGCCGGCGCCACGCTGGGCAGTGAAACCGTCGCCCGTGCCGCACCCGATGGTTATACCCTAGTCATGTCCAATATCGCGAGCCACGCGATCAGCCCGGCTGTTTATGGCAATAAGGTGCGCTATGACCCGGTGAAGGATTTCGCCCATATTGCGCTTGTGGTGAGCAACCCTACTGTTTGGGTCGCCAATCCGCGTGCCGGTATCCGCACCATGGCCGATGTGGCGGCGCGGGCGAAAAGCGCGGGTGGCTTGCAAGTGGCAACATCCGGGGCGGGGTCGTCCAACCATCTTTTGGTGGTGCAGATGAGCCGCCAAATTGGCACGGAAATCACCCATGTACCCTTCCGGGGCGCGGGGCCGGCCATGCAGGCGGTGATCGCAGGCCAGGTGCCGATGATGTCTGATAGCCTGCCTTCCGCGGCATCGCATATCAAACAAGGGTCGGTGATCGCGGTTGGCATGTGCTCGGCTGAGCGGCACCCATCCTTCCCGGATGTGCCGACCTTCCGGGAACAGGGCTTTCCGCTGGAATCCGATTCCTGGTTTGGGCTTTCCGCGCCAGCGGGCACGCCTGCGCCGATCATTGCAAGGCTGAACCGGGACGTGCTGGCGCTGCTGCAAACCGCCGAGATCAGGAACCGCTTTGCGGAGCTTGGCGGGACGCCTGGGACTTACTCGGCGGCGGATTACAACAGCTTCATCATAAGGGAGGTGGCCAAATGGGCGCCCTTGGTGCAGGCTGCCGGCGCGACGGCGGATTGATTGGAGCATTTTCTAGCCAAGTGGAGTCACTTGGCGACTCGGAAAATGCGATCAAATGAGGACTTAGGGCGTGTCACATGAACGAAGGTGATGGTAGCACGGACTAAGTCGCAATAGGGCCGAAAGGCTTGGGGGCAAGGCTGACCCGAAGGGTCAAGACAGGGTGGAAGACGGGCATGAAACTTAACACGAAAGATTTGCTGTCGGCGGGGCTGTTCATCGCCTTTGCTGTTATTGGCCTCTGGCTCAACCAGGATCATAATCTTGGAACAGCGCGGCGCATGGGGCCAGGCTATATGCCCATGCTGGTTTTTTGGCTGCTGATTGGGCTTGGATCACTCGTTCTTGCGGGCGGCCTATTCAATGGGCCTGATCCGCTGGCGAAATGGTCATCTGCCGAAATCGGCTTCCTGATCGCTGGGGCTGTCGCGGGTGTCGTTGCTGGCATGATCGCCGCGCGCATTCCGGGCTTCCCATCTGCGGGCTGGAATGCACTTGGCATCGGCATGTTCGTTGGATGTCTTGTGGC
>CAMCZJ010000346.1 GCA_945886995.1 Asaia bogorensis | reverse complement strand
ACCGGGGAGCAAAAGGCGCTGCTGGTTTCCGTGGTGCTGGCCCATGCCGCGCTGATCGCCGAAGCGCGCGGCTTCGCGCCGCTTTTGCTGCTGGATGAGGTGGCGGCGCATCTTGATCCCGCGCGGCGGGAAGCGCTGTTCGCCGCCCTTGCCGCGCTGCCTGCGCAGGTTTTCATGACCGGCACGGATCTTGAGGTTTTTGCCCCGCTGGCGGGCCTTGGGCGCCTGTTCAGCGCGGGCGATGGCAGGCTGATCGCCGCTGCTTGAAGCTTTGCCGAAAAGCCCTGCCGGGGTCGCGTTTATCCCCGGAAAATGCTAGAAACTCATCTATGATTCTTTATTCCCCGAACAGGAGCCCGTTACCGGCATGAGCGATGAGCCGCGCGCCGAAACCGAAGCCTATGACAGCGCTTCCATCACCGTCTTGCGCGGGCTGGAAGCGGTGCGCAAACGGCCGGGCATGTATATCGGCGACACTGATGATGGCTCTGGCCTGCATCACATGGCCTTTGAGATTGTTGATAATGCGGTGGACGAAGCGCAGGCGGGTTTCGCCTCGGCCGTTTCTGTCACGCTGAATGGTGATGGCAGTGTCACCGTCATTGATGATGGGCGCGGCATCCCTGTTGATATCCATGCGGAAGAAGGCATCAGCGCCGCCGAAGTCGTGCTGACGCGCCTGCATGCTGGGGGCAAGTTCAACCAGAATTCCTACAAGGTCTCAGGCGGCTTGCATGGTGTTGGTGCCGCGGTGGTGAATGCGCTATCCGAATGGATGGAAGTGCGGATCTGGCGCGGTGGCCAGCAATACAGGCTGCGCTTTGAACATGGTGACACCGTGGTGCCCTGCACCGCGCTTGGCCCTTCGGACCATCCGAATGGCACGGAAGTGACCTTCAAGCCCTCCGCACTCACCTTCACGCGCACGGAGTTTGAATTCGCCGTGCTTGAACGCCGCTTGCGCGAATTGGCCTTCCTCAATTCCGGCTTGCGCGTTGTGTTGCGTGATGAACGCCATGCAGAAGTGCAGGAAACCAAATTTCATTTCGATGGCGGGCTTACAGCCTTTGTCGAATGGTTGGACAAGGGCAAGACGCCGCTTTTCGCGACGCCCATCAGCCTGGCTGCGCGTGAACAGGATGGGATCAAGGTTGAGCTCTCACTCCGCTGGAATGACAGCTACCATGAAACCATGCTCTGCTTCACCAACAACATCCCGCAACGCGATGGCGGCGCGCATCTGGCCGGCTTCCGCCAGGCGCTGACGCGCGTTGTCGCCAAGGTGGCGGAAGGTATAGCCAAGAAGGAAAAGGTCGCACTCACCGGCGAAGACATGCGCGAAGGGCTCACCGCCGTGCTTTCGGTGAAGGTACCGGATCCGAAATTCAGCAGCCAGACCAAGGAAAAACTGGTTTCATCCGAAGTGCAGCCCGTGGTGCATGTGGCTTGCGCCGATGCGCTTACCCATTGGTTTGAAACGCATCCGAAGGAAACCAAGGATCTGGTAAGCAAGATCATGGATGCGGCGACAGCGCGTGAAGCGGCGCGCAAGGCGCGAGACCTCACGCGCCGCAAGGGCGTGCTGGATGTGTCATCCTTGCCCGGCAAGCTTGCGGATTGTCAGGAACGTGATCCGGCGAAGAGCGAATTATTCATCGTTGAGGGTGACAGCGCCGGCGGTTCCGCGAAACAGGGGCGTGACCGCGCCTTTCAGGCGATCCTGCCGCTCAAAGGCAAAATCCTCAATGTGGAACGCGCGCGCTTCGACAAAATGCTCTCCAGTGCTGAAATCGGCACGCTGATTACGGCACTCGGCACCGGGATCGGGCGGGGTGAGCCATCGGAGGGTGGGTTTGATATCGGCAAGCTTCGCTATCATCGCATTGTCATCATGACCGATGCCGATGTGGATGGCAGCCATATCCGCACGCTGTTGCTGACCTTCTTTTTCCGGCAAATGCCGGAATTGATCACGCGCGGATATTTGTATATCGCGCAGCCGCCGCTTTATCGCGCCAAGCGCGGGCAGGAAGAACGCTACCTCAAGGATGATCGCGGGCTGGAAGATTATCTGCTGGAAAAGGCACAAAGCGGAGCAAGCTTGCGTCTGCCCGATGGGCGGGATCTTACCGGCGATGCCTTCCAGGCGGAGCTTGACTTCCATCGCCAAGCCACCGCGCGCATTCGCCGCCTGGCGGGTGCGGTGCCGGCGGATATCATCGAACAGGCGGCGATCACTGGCGCTTTAACCATGGAAAGCGATCGCGCTTTGGCGGCGGCGCAGGCCTTGGCCGCGCGGTTGGATGTGCTGGCGCCGGCTTCCGAACGCGGCTGGGTGGCGACCGCGGGCGATAACGGTCTGACGCTGGCGCGCACCGTGCGCGGCGTGGGTGAGCGCCATGTGCTGGACGGCACGGCGCTACGCAGTGCGGAAGCGCGCTGGCTGGATGAACGGCGCGAAAGGCTGGCGGCGGATTTCCTGGGCGGTCCGGTGCTTTCGTTGGATGGCGCGGAAGCCCAGGTGGTTGGGCCGCTCGCACTATTCGAAAAACTGATCGCGCAGGGCCGCAAGGGGCTTTCCTTCCAGCGCTTCAAGGGCCTTGGCGAAATGAACCCTGATCAGCTTTGGAAGACCACGCTCGATCCCGCGATCCGCACGCTGCTCCGCGTACGGATTGAGGATGTGGAGGATGCGGAACAGGTCTTCTCCACCCTGATGGGCGATCTGGTGGAACCGCGCCGCGACTTTATTGTTGGTAATGCCTTGAAGGTTGCCAATCTGGACGTGTAATCGGCAACCTGCGCGCGGATCACACCATCCCACCGCGCGCAGACACCGGCCACAGGCATTCCACCCGCCCCTTGCGCACGCCCACATACCAATCATAGCGATCCACCGTCGGGTCGCAGTGGCCGGGTACCAGGCGCAGCTTTTCGCCAAGCGCCGGCGCGCTGCCATCCTCAATCACCAGCTTACCATGCTCATCAGACGCACCCGCGTAACGCAGCCCCGGGCGTTGCCAGACCTGCGGCATGCCAGAATCAACCGAAACGCCCTTATGCCCGCAATCCAGCACGGCAATGCCCGGCCCCGCCGTGCTCATGACTTGGGACAGCACGAAAAGCGATTGGCGGAAGGGCGGCGCATCCTCATTCGCGGCGTAATCCG
>CAMCZJ010000345.1 GCA_945886995.1 Asaia bogorensis | reverse complement strand
GCCCAAAGCAATCCGGGTGGCATTTCCTGCGTGCCTTATGTGCGCCAGGCAACCGGCATGGCGATCAGGGGCAATGGCGGCGATTGGTGGCACAACGCAGCGGGGCTTTATGCGCGCGGTCATGCCCCGGAAGCCGGCGCCATCATGGCCTTCTCACGCACCGGCCAGATGCGTTCCGGCCATGTGGCGGTAGTGCAGGAAGTGATCAGCGCGCGTGAGGTGCTGATCCACCACGCCAATTGGGCCGGCCCCGGTATCCGCCGCGGTTCCATCATGCAGGATGTATCGGTGATTGACGTTTCTCTGCACAATGACTGGTCTTCGGTCCGGGTGCAGGTCGGGCGGGATCAGGAAAGCCTGGGCCGCATCTATCCGATCCAGGGCTTTATATATGACCGGCCCGATAATGGGTATGTCCGTACTGCTTCCACACCGCGTCCCGGCGGGCCAATTTTGGCCAATGCGCGCTCTCTCCGCCCAGATGATGTGCGTGGCTTCGAAGAAGTAGCCCAAGCGCCGGCGCGTAGTCGCTGAACTCAGCCTGGCTTTAGCCTTATTCGGTTTTACCGGATGCGGGCGTATTCGGTTTAAGCGCGAAGCCGCGCCCGGCGATCACTGCATCTTCCCCGAATTTGGCCCGCAAGGCTTCCATCGCCTTCCAGCGCGCGGCCCGGCGCGGCGCTTCCGGGTCCGCCAAATCACCGCGATCCGCCTGTGCTGCCGGCGCTAGGGGCTGGGCGCCAATGCCAATCAGCCTGAAGGCTGTTCCATCCGCTTCCTTCTGCAATAGCGGCTTGGCGGCGGCGAAAATCACCTCAGGCAATAGGCTCGGCTCCGCCAGGCGCTGCGAACGGGTGCGGAGTGCGAAATCGGCGCTTTTCATCTTCAGCACCACACCTCCCGCGGCAAAGCCCTTCTCCTTCAGGCGCCGCGCCAGTTTTTCGCATAGCCGCCAAAGGGGCGCTTCCAGTGCCGCAACCGCGCTGATATCCGCCTCAAAAGTGGTCTCGGCGCTGATGCTTTTTGTCTCCCGCGCGGGGTTCACGGGGCGGTTATCCTCACCCCGCGCGCGCGCCACCAGCGCTGTGCCATCCGCGCCGAAGCGCGCCAAGGCAGCGCGCGCATCCAAAGCGGCCAATTGACCAAGGCGCACGAACCCCGCCGCCGCCAGGCGCTTCGCCATAGCAGGTCCGACGCCCGGCAGCACCGCGACCGATTGTGGCGCGAGCCAGGCGGCGGCCTCCTGCGCACCGATCACGGCAAAGCCCCTTGGCTTGTCGCGTTCAGCGGCGAGCTTCGCCATGAGCCGATTCGCGGCAAGGCCAACCGAGACAGTCACGCCAACTTCCCGCTCTACCGCCTGGGCGAAACGCGCCAGCACCACGGCGGGGGGCGCGTTATGCAACGCTTCGGTACCGGCCAAGTCCAAAACCGCCTCATCAATCGAAAGCGGCTGCACGAGCGGGGTGAGCGCTTCCATCATGGCGCGGATGCGCGCCCCTTCGCGGGCATATTTGGCGATATCGGGCTTGATCACCACCGCATCGGGGCAGGCGGCGCGCGCCTTGAACATGGGCATGGCACTGCGTACGCCAGAAAGCCGCGCAATGTAGCAGCAGGCCGCGACAACGCCGCGCGTGCCGCCGCCCACAATCACCGGGCGCGTCGCCAATTCCGGCTGGTCGCGTTTTTCCACACTGGCATAGAAGGCATCGCAATCAATATGCGCGACAGTCAGGCGGAACAGGTCCGGATGGGCGATCACGCGCCGAGAGCCACAAGCCGGGCAGCGCATGAAATCCTCAGCCGCGTGATGGAAGCAATCGCGGCAAAGGACGGGCATCGCTTAACGCCTCATCCAGGGCATGGCGGCAAAACAGCCCAGCAACACCGCGTAAATCGCGCCCTCAATACTCGCAAAATGCGCCAGCCATTGTTCGGGTGAAAGGCCACGCATGGCGCGCGTCATGGCAATCTCGGCGCCGATCAGAAGCGCCAGCCCAACCAGCCCCATGATGATGCGCCCAACGGATTTCGCCGGAACACCAAAGCGCCGCGCGATGAGCGGCGCGAAATGGATGATGGCGGCGAACATGGGGATGGCCTCAATCGCACTCGCCACCACCACGCCAAAGCTCGGCGCCAGCAGCAATTCACGCGTGGCCCCCAGCAAAAACCCAATGACATAAAGCAGCAGGAAATAGACAACCCCAGCCTTGATAGCCCGCCCCATCACCCACCATCCCATAGCCGCGCCGCGCCAAAGACGCCCGAGGAATCGCCATGCCGCGCCTGCACCAAGGGCGTGCGCGCCACATCGCCAAAGCCATGCCGCGCCATCAGCCCCGGCACATCGCGATAGAGATGCGCCATATTGGACAAACCACCACCCAGCACGATCACATCCGGGTCCAAGATATTGGCAATCATCGCCAAAGCGCGCGCCAGCCGATCCGCATGCCGCGCCAGTGCCGCTTGCGCGCGCTGATCCCCCGCCGCCGCCCGCGCCGGCAGGCCAGTAGCATCACGCGCGCCCGCCCCATCGCAATCAGCCGCCAAGGCCGGGCCAGAGAGAAAGCTTTCGATGCAGCCATGCTGGCCGCACCAGCAGCGGGGACCTGGAGATTCCTCAGGCCGCATCCAGGGCAAGGGCACATGGCCCCATTCGCCGCCGGTGCCATTCGGCCCATCCAGAATCCGCCCGCCCGAGACAATGCCCGCACCAACCCCGGTGCCAAGAATCACCGCGAAAACCGTGCGATACCCAGCGCCGGCGCCATCGGCGGCCTCACTCATCGCCAGGCAATTCGCGTCATTGCTGATGCGCACCGCGCGCCCAAGCAGCGCTTCCAGGTCCTGCTTTAGCGTGCGCCCATTCAAAGCCTGGGAATTGGCGTTGCGGACCAGGCTCGTAACCGGGCTGAGGCTGCCCGGAATGCCGATGCCGATGCTGCCGCGCTGCCCAAGCCGCGCTTCGGCATCGCGTACCAAGCCGGCGATAGTGGCCAGCACGCCCTCATACTCCGCGGGGCTTGCGCGGCGTTCGCGCAGCAGCACGGCGCCATCATCGCCAAGGGCCACGATTTCCGTCTTGGTGCCGCCCAGATCAATGCCGAGTTTCATGCTATTAGTCTTGGTCAAGCGCGCGCGGCGCCGCAAGCCTGAACTGGACCCGCC
>CAMCZJ010000344.1 GCA_945886995.1 Asaia bogorensis | reverse complement strand
TGGATCATGGCCCGATCCTGATCTGGGGCGCGGGTGCGATTGGCGGCACTTTGGGTGCTGCGCTGGTGCGCGCGCGTCATGCGGTGGTGTTCGTGGATATCGTTGAAGACCACGTCGCCGCGATCCGAGACCCGGCGGTTGGCCTCACCCTTGAAGGCCCGGTTGACCCGCACCGGATTTCTGCGCCGGCCTATACGCCGGCCACGCTGAAGGGCCAGTTCCGCCGCGTGCTGCTTTGTGTGAAGGCGCAAGATACGGAAGCCGCCTGCCACGCCATCGCGCCGCATCTGGCGCCTGATGGCTATGTGTTGTCTCTCCAGAACGGTCTCTGTGAGGCGTTGATTGCGCCGATCCTGGGCGAAGCGCGCACCATCGGCTGCTTCGTCAATTTCAGCGCTGATTGGCTGGCGCCGGGGCGGATCATCTATGGCGGGCGCGGCGCGCTTGTACTCGGTGAATTGAGCGGGGAAATCACGCCGCGTCTGAGCGCGCTGCATCGCATGCTGCGCGATCATTTCGAATCAGATGCGATCATGACGGAGAATATCTGGGGCTATCTCTGGGGCAAGATCGCCTATAGCTCCATGCTCTATACGCAGGCGCTGGGGGAGAAAGGCATCGCCGATGCGCTGGCGCGGCCGGAATTGCTGCCGCTGTGGCGGCGGCTTGGTCAGGAAGCCATGGCGGTGGCGCGGGCCGAAGGTGTCACTGTTGGCAGCTTCAACGGTTTCGATCCGGCGGCTTTCGCGCCAGATGTGGGGGAGGCCGCCGCCGCCGCTTCCATTGCCGCGATGGTTGAATTCAATCGTCCCAATGCGAAAACCCATTCCGGCATTTGGCGCGACCTTTGGGTGCGCCGCCGCCGCACGCCGGTGGATGCGCAAATCGCACCAGTGCTTGCCATCGCCGCGCGCCATGGCGTGGCCTGCCCCACCATTACGCGGCTGGTCGCGATGATCCATGAATGTGAGGCAGGAGCGCGCCCTGCCTCCGATGATAATCTACTCGAACTGATGAAAACCTAATTCAGCGTCGTCAGCAGCCCCGCCATCAGCTTCGCGCGCGGGACCAGGCTGTCTATCAGCACATGTTCTTCAAGTGTGTGCGCCATGGCGCCTTGCACGCCCAAGCCATCCAGCGTGGTGATGCCAAGCGCGCCGGTGAAATTGCCATCGGAACCACCGCCGCTTGATTGGTGGTTGATGTCAAAACCAATGGCCTGCGCGATTTCCCGCGCATGGCGATACAGCGCCATTACCTTCGCATCAGGCTCCCATACCGGGCGGGTGACGCCGCGGGTCACTTCCAACTGCACATCATTGGTGGAAGCGCGCAGCGCCAGCATCCTTGCCACACCTGCATCCAGATCTTCCTGGCGCTTGGCCATGGAAAGCGCCTCGGCTTCCGTGGTTGTCGTGACGCAGTTCACCCATTGCCCGCCATGCAGGACGCCCACCGAAAAGGTGCAATCCTCGGTCGTCATATCCTCAATCGCCAGGATCTGCCGGCACATTTCCTTGATGGAACTGCGCCCTTCAGCCAACCGCGCCCCGGCATGGGAAGGCTTGCCCGTGGTTTTCAAATTAAAGCGCGCAATGGCATAGCGCCCGGTCACCACGCCGCCATCGGGCCGCGCCGGTTCCGGCACCAGGATGAATTTATGGCGCGCTGCTTCTGCTTCGATGAGGTCGCGCGTTGAGGGGCTGCCGATTTCCTCATCGCTGGTCAGCAGGATGGTCACCGGCAAAGGCGTTGTGATCTTCGCCGCGATGATCTGGCGCATGGCTTCCACCGCCAGCACGGTGCCGCCCTTCATATCCAGAATGCCCGGGCCGTAGCAGCGATTGCCTTCCCGCCGGATCGGCAATTTCTCGAGTGTGCCGATGGGATGCACCGTATCCAGATGTGCCATCACCAGAATGCCAGGCGCGCCATCCCCGGCCGAGTGCGGGAAGCGCGCGCGCACGCAATCGCCAAGCCCCATGCGGCCCGGAATGCGATCAATATGCGCCCCCAGCAGCGCCAAATCGCGGGAAGCCAAATCCATCATGCGATTGACCGCGCCCGCATCGAAGGTGGGGCTTTCGCAGGCCGCCCAGCGCATCAGGCGCGCCAGGATGTCATCAGCTTCAAAAGGCAGGGCAAGGGCAGCGGCGGCGTCAGGCATGGTGTTTCCGGGTCCCGTCAATGATCACGCCCGAAGCCTGCGGCGCTGCGGCGCGAAGGGCAAGGGGGCAACTCGGCAGGATTGGGGCTTGCTGTTAAGCTGCACCGAGAACGGAGAGACAGCGATGCGCCTTTTGGTTGCCAATGCGAATACCACCGAAGCCATTACCGAAACCTGCGCGGCGGTCGCGCGTGCCGCAGCCGCGCCCGGGACTGAGATTATTGGCGCGACCCCCCGCTTTGGCCCCGCGGTGATTGCAACGCGCGTGGAAAATGTCATTGCCGGTCATGCCATTCTGGAAACGCTCGCCGAGCATGCCGGCCGCGTGGATGCGGTGCTGTTGGCTGTCAGCTTCGACACCGCGCTGGATGCCGCGCGCCAGTTGATGCCCTGCCCGGTGCTTGGCATGACGGAAGCGGCGGCGCTCGCGGCCTGCATGATGGGTGGGCGCTTTGGCCTGATCACCTTCGGCAATGTGGAACCCTACCGCGAATTGATCGCCCGCCACGGCCTCTCCGCGCGGCTTGCGGCGTTGGCCGGGCTGGATGCGACACCGCCCGAAGCCCTCGCCAACCCGGAAGGGGTCGCGGAAAAGCTCCGCGTCGCGGTGGAAGGGCTCGCCGCGCAGGGGGCGGATTCCGTGGTGCTGGCTGGGGCGGCCTTGGCGGGCTTTGACCAGCGCCTGGCCGGCCGGGCGGCGCTGCCACTGTTTGATGGCATTCGCTGTGGGGTGAAGCTGGCCGAGGCTTTGGTGGCGCTCAACCCACCTCGGGCGCAAAGCGGTTCTTATGCCCCTCCTGCGGGGCGTGCCAGCCAGGGTTTGGCCCCGGCTTTGGCGGCGCGCTTGCTTGGGGGCGGCACGAAGCCTGTCTGATTAGCTTGGCTGAGGGGCTCCTTAGCCCCCAGTTACCGACCCATGCGGGCCGGGTTGTTCATGGTGCTGGTGGCGGTATCGGAAAGGCTCGGGCGGCCAATATTGCCGAATAGGGCCTGCATCATGTTCCGTTCTGTCCCCGGCACGGGTGTTT
>CAMCZJ010000343.1 GCA_945886995.1 Asaia bogorensis | reverse complement strand
GGTCAGCGCTATGCGTACCGCTTCTTTGCGAAATTCATCCGTCCTGCCTGTGCTCATGGCTCATCTCCTTTGCTTCACAATAGGTGATCAGAGGAGCGGCACAAAACCGTGACAGGTCCATCCCGGCGCATGGATGCTGCCTGGCGCGCGGCTTCCCGCGCGTGTGACGGGCTGGCGGTTGGCGCCTGATGGTGGCGTTGATTTGACCCTGGCCGAGGAGGATCCTGCGATTTGGGATTGGGACCCGGCGGTGGATGAACGCGCGACCGGCGATAGCCCATCGGTCGTTCTGCCCAACCCGGGCGTGATTGCCGCGCCGGCGACGATCAACGTGGAAACACCGGCGGGAAGAGCGTTCACAGCGCTCAGCCTTTCCTGGGCAGCGGTCGGCAGTGCGTATCTCTCCGGCTATGAATTGGAATTCCGGCCCGCCTCTGTCGCCGCCTGGCAGGGCTATGGCGGGGCGCTGAGCGCCACCGCGGCCTCCATCGCCACCAGTGAGCCGACGGCGTTCAGGCTCCGCGCCGTGGCCCGCAGTGGTGCGGTATCCGGTTGGCAGGAGGCCGCCATTCCAGGCGGCGTCACCGCAGCAGCAGCGCTTGGCATTGCGGGCGGTATCCGGCTTTCGGGAATTCTCCCGCCAGAGGTCACGCGCTTGCAGGTGTTTGAAGCGAGCAGCGCCAATCTTGCCCAGGCGGTGAAGCTGGCCACCGAACCTACCGCGCTGCCCTGGGACCGCACCGGGTTAAGCGTTGGTGCTGCCCGCTGGTATTGGCTGCGCTCTGTCTCCGCCGAGGGCAATGTCTCTGCGCTGATCGGACCGGTCACCGCTACCGCAATCTAGGGGCGCTGCCATGGCCGCACGCATCGATGATCTGCTGGTGCTGGGGCAGAATATCTCGAAGACCGATCTGGCAAAGTATCTGCGTGACCGTGAAGCCGTGCTGCCCTTTGATTTTGGCGGGCTTGGTGATGGCGCGGCGAATGATCGCGCGGCCATCCAGGCGTGTTTTGATCGCGCGGCGGCAGACAGGAAATTCGCCGTGATCCCACCCGGTACCTGGCGTGTGGATGCTGGCGTTGTGCTTGGTGGCGGCGCGCGCGGGCTGATCATGCAGGGCGTCATTCAATACACAGGCGCCACCAACGCACCCGCCACCGTGCTGACGCTGGGTGATGGTGGCACGACCCGCAATGGCGAAAAGCTGTACCTCGGCCTGCAAGTCACCCGGCAGATCCAATCCGATTGGGTCAGCGAGAATGATATCGGCATCCTGGCGCGCAACCTGGATTCCTCGCTGCTTGATCTGCGCCTGGTGTCCGGGTTCACCATTGGGCTGCGCACGCTGGGCGATGGGCGCGGCTTTGAGGATAGCACGCTGCTGCTGGGGCGTATCCTCAACAACCGCTACGGGCTTGATGCGCATGCCGCGACGGCGACGGCCTGGAATACCTCCATCCGATACTATGGCGGGCATTTCGCCTGCGGGACGGGGATCAACCCGGCGATTGATCGTTTCGGCGTGCGCTTTTCGCGCGGTGCGGCGGACGCATATAACAATCACAATCGCCATGTCTTTGACGCGCCGAATTTCGAGCTGCGTCAGCTTGATCCCAATATCGCCATTCCCTTTTTGAACGAAACAAACGGCACGGCCATCATCGCGCGCAATATGCGGATGGAGGGGTGTTCGCCCTTTGCCGCGCGGCACACCGCCGCCGCGACCGATTGCGAATATGATGTCGCCTGGGCGCAGAGCTATGCGATTGGCGTTGACTACACCCCAAGCGCCACCCGCGCCGGCAATGCCGTATTCAACCGCCACCGCGCACCGACATCGCGCCTGACGCGGCTGCTCGCGCATATCCCGAATATCCGCGCCGCCGCGTTCTGGCAGAGCAGCACGGAGATTGGCGTGGAGGGCGCCTGCATCATGGCCACTTCCACCACTGCCGAGACCGCCATGGCAGCGCTTTCCTGGAATGGGCTGAATGGCATTACCGCCAACGCGCGCGGCCTGCTGTTGAATTCCAATCGAGGTATCGGCTTTGTAGTGCAAACGACCCACGCCAAGGAATTCGCGCTGGCGCATTGGTTGGTCGGCGGCGCTGATGGAGGGCGGCTTTGTCTGCGCTGCTTTGATGGTGCCGGCATTGTGCGCGAAAATATCGCAGGCGATGCGCTGGCATCCGGCACTACCCTGCAATGGGCGCCGACCTCCAAAACCTGGCAGGCCGGCGCCGTGATGCAGGAGAGCGACCTAAACCGCCGCCAGACGGTGCGCTTTGGGTCGGAGGTGGCCTTTGCGCAAATCGGAATCATCGGCTTTGACGGGCAGATTGAGTTGGAGGCGCTGCGGCTTTACGGCCTGCCGGAGGATGCGCCGGCGGTGCTTTATGGCTGCCCAGCGCTGCCAGCCGGTGGCAGGACGCTGATGTTTTCCGCCAGTTGGGATCTGCCGAGTATGCCACCAGGGGCGACGAGCAATGCAGACGTGACGGTGCCCGGTGCGCGGCGGGGGGATTTCGCGGATGCGTCGCTTGATACCAGCAGCATCGCCTTTGTGCTGGATTGCCATGTCTGGTCGAATGACAAGGTCCGCGTGACAGCGCGGAATGTGAGCCTGTCCACGGTGGATTTGCCCGCGGCGGCGCTGCATGTGCAGGTGGTGAAAAGGCGGGTAGGGTGAGGTTGTCGGGGCGATGAACGCCCCAGGGGAGGACGCCGCCATCAGCCGGGACAGCCTGCCGCTGGCGTCGCGGAGGTTCAGGGTGGTGGGGAGGGTGTGAGGGGATTGCTACAGAGTTTTTTAACACATCACCAGACAGCAGCATAACCCCACCCACCCATTGGGCGGATACTCTTTTATAAAGCTTACCAAGAGGTCTCAATACTTTTGAAAAAGGACGGTTTGTGTGTGGTCAATTATAGGGTATCGCCGGAGCCTAAATGATGTTTCATCGCGGCCCCCTCGCCTCGCGCAGTTCAAAGCCCAGGAAACACAGGTCCAAAATGCGATGGACATTGATAGACGCTTTTTGTCTTCTAGCCCGAGTGATTCTTCAACGCTCCAGTCGAGGTATTGCGGACCAAAATTTAAGTGCATTTTTCGGCGACAAAGTGTGCTACTGGACCTTGAATTGACGGCACCTTTGCTGCGAAAGTCAGTGAGAACGAAATTATTCGGTAGAGCGGGTACAATG
>CAMCZJ010000342.1 GCA_945886995.1 Asaia bogorensis | reverse complement strand
ATGCCCTGCCTTGGAACTTCGCGCGCAAGCCCCGATGTGATCCACGCCTTCGGCCATGGCCATACCGGGCTTGTAGCGGCAGCCCGCACGGGGGAGGTGGTGGCGGCGCTGCTGGCCCAGCGCACGCCGCCAATTCCGATCACGGCCTTCGACTCGCGGCGTTTCAAGGCATTTTTTTAGCTTTTGAAGGGCCTCACTTAAGATTTTTCTCGCTTTTCAGGAAACGGAGTGTCATGCTGCCAAATACCAGCGTTGCATCCCGCGCGTTGCGGTCATTTTTGTGTGGATAGTCAAACAGTGTTTCCTGAAAACGAGCACCAGGATAGCACCGGGCCGATCGAGGCCGAGGTGAAGTGGTATAACTCCCGTAAAGGCTTCGGCTTTGTACTGGGTCCGGATGGGCAGGATGTGTTCTTTCACGCCTCTGCCCTGACAGAGGCAGGCATCGAACCGCCGGATACCGGCGATAAGCTGGTTTGTGAAATCGGGTCTGACCGGCAAGGCCGGCGCCTGATCACGCGGATCATGCAGCTGAAGAAGGGCGAAGGCGGTGGCGAAGCACGCCCGCCGCGTCGTGAATTCGGCGGCGGTGGTGGCTTTGGGGATCGTCCCCCGCGCCGCGATTTCGGTGATCGTCCCCCGCGCCGTGACTTCGGCGGTGGTGGTGGCGGCTTTGGCGGCGGCGGCTTCGGTGACCGTCCCCCACGCCGCGATTTCGGTGATCGTCCCCCGCGCCGTGACTTCGGCGGTGGAGGCGGCGGCTTTGGCGGCGGCGGCGGCTTTGGTGACCGTCCCCCGCGTCGCGATTTTGGTGACCGTCCACCGCCGCGCCGTGAATTCAACCGCGATGAAGGCGGGCCGACCTATGACATCGCTGGTACGGTGAAGTGGTTCGACCAGGTGCGCGGCTTCGGCTTCGTGACGCCGGAAGATGGCGGCCAGGATGTCTTCCTGCATTCTTCCGTGCTGCAGCGTGCGGGTAAGCAGGATGTGCAACAGGGCGAAAAGGTTGCCTTGGAAGTGCGTGACGGCCAGCGTGGGCGCCAGGCTGTCAATATGAAGGACTGAAGCGCGCGCATGGCCATGCTCTGACTTGGCTATGCCTTACGCTTCATTCTGATCCATTTGGGGAGCGAGGTAGAATCTTCTGCCTCGCTCCCTTTGTTTTATTCCTGGTTGAGAAAACTGAACTTAACCAATGCGAATTTACCAAATCTAAATAAAAATCCAGCAAATTCAATACTTTATTTAACCCGTTTTTCATCTTCCCCTGCGACATTTCGCACGTTCCGAAAATCGGGACGAGCAGAGGGGAAAATCCCATGAACTTGAATTCCGTGAATACCAATGTCTCGGCGATGACGGCGCTGCAGTCGCTGAACCGTACCAATGATGCGCTGGCAAGCGTGCAAAAGCGCGTGTCCACCGGCTATCGGGTTTCCGATGCCAAGGATGATGGCGGCGCTTTCGCGGTTGCCCAATCAGTCCGTGGCGATGTCGCGGGGCTGACTGCCGCCAATGAACAATTGGGCGGCTTGAAGGGCATTGTTGATGTCACCCTCCAGGGGCTTGGGCAGGTATCCAAGACCATGGTGGAATTGCGCACGGTGCTGACACGCCTTGCGGATGGCACAATCAATGACGAACAGCGCGACCAGTACGAACAGCAATATGGTCAGCTGCGCACCCAGGTGGAGCGCTTCATTGATGACGCGACCTATAATGGCCGCAGCCTACTCAGCGTTGATGTGGCAGCCGGTGGCGGGGATATCATCGCGATCCGAAACGAAACCGCCACCACGCTGACCATCGCGGCCTTCGATGGTGCCACGGACCTTGTTGTTGCTGCGGCGCCAGCCGATGCCGCTGCGGCACAAGCCGCCATCACTGGCGACTGGACCACCGTGAACCAGGCAATCAATGATGCGCTCAATCGGCTTGGGTCCGATGCGAACTACATCGATTCGCAGGTGGGCTATAATCGCGACAAGCTGGACGCAGTGGAATCGGGCCTTGGCGCGCTGATTGACGCGGATATCGCTAAGGAAGCCGCGCGGCTGCAGGCACTGCAAATTCGTCAGCAGCTTGGCACGCAAACGCTTTCCATCACGAACCAATCACCGCAGGCGCTGATCTCGCTCTTTGGTGGAAGGTAAGACGGTTGGCTGAGGTTGTTTGCGGCGTGATCACGCTTCCCTGATCACGCCGCGATGGTCTTTCAGATCGAGAAAAATTTCAGGATAAACCTTGGTACGACCTTTCAAGTTTGATTTTTTCGATCACTTAGACTGCGAATTTTCATGAATTCATTATTGTATATTTCAAAATATTATATTACTTCATAAAAAATTAGTTTTTATACTTCATATTACTTGAGACCCAAAACGGGTTCGCGACAGAGGAAAAACTCCGATGAGCTTGAATTCGATCAATACAAATACGGGCGCCATGTTGGCGCTGCAGTCACTCAACCGCACCAATGAATCGCTGGCTGAGGTTCAAAAGCGCGTCTCGACTGGTTTTCGCGTCGCTGACGCAAGGGATGATGGCGGGGCTTACGCGGTCGCCCAATCCATTCGCAGTGACACCTCAGCCCTTACTGCCGTCAATGAACAAATGGGCGGGCTGCGCGGCTTGGTGGATGTTTCGCTGACCGCGCTTGGACAGGTTTCCAAGACCATGATCGAAATCCGCACGGTGCTGACCCGCCTTGCTGATGGAACTGTGGGCGATGAAGCGCGGGATCAGTATAATCAGCAATACGCACAGCTCAGAAGCCAGATCGCGAATTTTCTGGCAGATGCCGATTATTACGGCCGCAACCTGCTGACCGGCACATCGCCCACGGATGATATCATTTCCCTGCGAAGTGAATCGGCAGAAGCCGCAGATCTTCACACGTTGGCGGCACTTGGGCCGGCCACGAATTTTATCGTAGCCGCCGGGCCTTATGCTGATGCCGCAGCCGCAAGGGCGGCGCTGGCGGAAACAACAGGCGATTTTCATATAGTCAATACATCTGTCAATGATGCGATGAACCGGCTTGGTTCCGATGCGCGCTATATTGATGCCCAGATCGGCTACAACCGGAACAAGCTGGATGCCATGGAAACCGGGCTTGGTACCTTGATTGATGCCGATCTCGCACGTGAATCAGCGCGGCTCCAGGCGCTGCAGATCCGCCAGCAGCTTGGTACGCAAACCCTTTCCATCGCCAATCAAGCACCGCAATTCCTCA
>CAMCZJ010000341.1 GCA_945886995.1 Asaia bogorensis | reverse complement strand
TTCGTTGATACCGCCGAAGTTGCCGAAATCCGCGCCCTTGCCGAATTGGGCATGGTGGATGGTGTGACCACGAATCCTTCGCTGATCGCCAAATCCGGCCGCGACATGAAGCAGGTGATTGCGGAAATCTGCGCCATCACGCCTGGCCCCGTCAGCGCCGAAGTGACCGCGACGGACGCCGCCGGCATGCTGGCCGAAGGGCGCTTTCTGCGCGCCATCGCGCCCAATGTGGCGGTGAAGGTGCCGCTGACGGAAGCCGGGCTGATCGCTTGCCGCACGCTGGCGGGCGAAGGCGCCTTGGTGAATGTCACGCTCTGCTTTTCCGCAGCCCAAGCGCTGCTGGCCGCCAAGGCCGGTGCCGCCTTCATTTCCCCCTTTGTTGGGCGGCTTGATGATATTGCGACCGATGGCATGCGGCTGATTGCGGACATTGTGCAGATATACCGCAATTATCCCACACTCCGCACCGAGGTTTTGGTGGCTTCCATCCGCCACCCCATCCATCTGGTGGAAAGTGCCAAAATGGGAGCACATGTGGCGACGCTGCCGCCCGCCGTGATCCGCCAATTGCTGAAGCATCCGCTCACCGATCGGGGGCTGGAGGCGTTTCTGGCCGATTGGAAAAAGACAGGACAAAGCATCCTGTGAGCGACCCGCCCTCAGACGGGAAGGCCCCGAACGGGCCCTCGGCTGAGGAGGTAGAGGCTTTCCTGCGTGCCAATCCTGATTTTCTCGCGGCACGGCCAGAGCTTTATCGCGTTCTGGCACCGCCACGCCGCGTGCATGGCGATGGGCTGACCGACCACATGGCGGCGATGCTGGGCGCGGAACGGGAACGCGCCGCAGCGCTGGATGCAGAACTGCGCACTGCGCTGGATGCGGAACGCGCCGGGGCGGGGCTGGTGGTGCGCGTCAGGCTCGCGGTACTGGCGCTGATGCGATCAGATGATGTGCCGGAAACCGTGGCGCAGGAATGGCCAACACTGCTTGGGCTTGAAACCTGCACCCTGAATGTCGAACCGCCGGAACACCCGGCGCAGCTTTGGATGCGCCCGGAACAGCGCCCCCTGCCCCGCGGCATGGTGGAAAAGCTGCTTGGCCGTGGGCGCGATGTTCTGGTGCGCAATGCACCAGAGGATGCAGAGCTTTTGCATGGTGAAGCGGCGGGGCTGATCCAGCGCGACGCGCTGGTGCGCGTTGTGGTGGTGGCGCAGCCGCCCATGCTGCTGGCACTTGGCGCGCGAGAGTTGGGCGCACTGCCCTATCGCCATGGCACCGCGCCGCTTGCGTTTCTGGGCCGCGCTGTGGCCGCCGCTTTGGCACGTTAGGGCATGGTTTGGCCGCGTTTTCCAAGCCGCCAAGTGCTTCCACATGGCTTGAGAATACCCCCCCATGACCGGCGCTGAGGCCACCGCTGCCTGGCTTGGCTGGTTTGCCGGCGAACGCCGCGCGAGTGCGCATAGCATCGAAGCCTATGGGCGCGATGTGGCGCAGTTTCTTGGTTTTCTGACGCAGCATCTGGGTGCCGAGCCGGATCTGGCCGCGCTTGGTACGCTGCGGCCAGCGGATTTGCGCGCCTTTCTATCGGCGCGCGCCATGGAAGGGGATGCGGGGGCGACGCGCGCCCGCAAGCTTGCCGCGATTCGGAGTTTTCTGCGCTATTTGCAGCGCCACCAAGGCATGGCGCCTGTCGCACTTGCGGGGCTGCGCGCACCGCGTGCCAAGGTGCCGTTGCCGCGTGCACTCAGCGTGAAGGAAGCGCGCGCCGCCGCCGAAGAAATCCCCGATGTCTATGCGCTGGGGCGGCATGAAAACCCACGCCTGCAAGCGGCACGCGACCGCGCCTTGTTCACGCTGCTGTATGGCGCGGGGCTGAGACTTGGGGAGGCTTTGGCGCTGAATTTGGCCGATGCGCCGCGCCAGGGGTCTGAGGCTGCGCTGCGGGTCCTCGGCAAGGGCAATAAGGAAAGGCTGGTGCCGATATTGCCGGTGATCCGCGATGCCATGGCGGCCTATCTGGCGGAACGCGGCGGTGGCGCGGCGGATGAGCCCCTGTTCATCGGCGCGCGTGGTGGGCGGCTTGATCCGGCAGTGGCACAGAAAAGGCTGCGCGATTTCCGGCGGCTTGCTGGGCTGCCGGAACATGCCAGCCCGCATGCGTTGCGCCATTCCTTTGCCACGCATTTGCTGGGCGGCGGCGCTGATTTGCGCGCCATTCAGGAATTGCTTGGCCATGCCAGCCTTTCCACCACGCAGCGCTATACGGCAGTAGATGCAGCGGCGCTGCTGGAGACCTGGCGCAAGGCGCATCCGCGGGCGGATTGAGCATTTTCAAGCCAAGTGGAAAACTTGGCGGCTCAGAAAATGCGATCAAACTAAACTTTTAGTGCTTGTCCGGCGAATGAAGGTGAGGCGGTCAAGCACTGGGCCTCGACAGGTGGGAGCCTTAGGTCAAACAATGTTTCGAATTACGGGAGAAACGCCATGAGCATTCGCATCGGTATCGCCGGCATGGCCGGGCGTATGGGCCAGCTGTTGATTGAGGAAACCACCGCCGCTGGCGCTGTTTGTGTGGGCGGCACCTTGCGCGCCGGCGGCAAGCCCGCCCCTTCTGGCTTGCAAAGCTTTCCAGATATAACATCTCTTTTCGCCGCTTCCGATGTGGTGATTGATTTCACCCATGCGGATACCGCCGCCACCCATGCCGCTGCTGCCGCCGCCTGCGGCAAGGGTTTTATTCTCGGCAGTTCAGGGCTTTCCGCAGCCGCAGAAGCAGCGGTGGCGGAAGCCGGCAAGCGCGCGCCGATTGTCTATGCCGCGAATTTCGCGCCCGGGGTCAATCTGTTTTTGGCGATTGCGGAACGCATGGCCGCAGCGCTCCCAGGTGCGCAATATGATGCCGAGATTGTGGAGATGCACCACCGCCAAAAAGTGGATGCGCCATCCGGTACGGCAGTCGCTTTGGGCCGCGCGGTTGCGGCAGGGCGCGGCACCACCATGGAAGAAGCCGGCATTGAAAGCGGACGCGATGGACATTGCGGCCCGCGCGGCACCGGCACGATTGGCTTCGCGGCTTTGCGCGGCGGGCAGGTTGTGGGTGAACACACGCTGCTTTTCGCTGCCGCTTCAGAACATATCAGCCTGACGCATCGCAGTTTTGATCGGCGCGTCTATGCGACCGGCGCGGTGCGCGCTGCGCTTTGGGTGCATGGGCGCGCACCGGCGCTTTACGGCATGAAGAA
>CAMCZJ010000340.1 GCA_945886995.1 Asaia bogorensis | reverse complement strand
CATTGGGTTCGCCGGCATGCAGGCCGATATAGGGGGAAATGCGCGGCAGGATCTGGTCAGCCGCGATCAGCACGCGGTCTTCCGCATTGAACAGGCAGGCCATATCCGGCGCGTGGCCTTGTCCCGTGATTACCTGCCAGCCTTGCTCGCCAATGTTGAGCGTTTGCCCATCAGCGATGGCTTCAAAAATGCGCGGCAGGGGTGCGACGGATTTCACATAAAGCGGCCCACGGGCGCGGACGAAATCCACATATTCAGCCGGCGCGCCAGCGGCTTCGGCAAAGCGCGCCTGATGTTCCATCATCTCAGCGCCGGTGTCGAAGAATAATGCGCGGGCTTGCAGCCACTCAATCTTGGTCATGATCGGGCAAAGCCCATGGGTTTCGGCAAGCCAGCCCATCAGCCCGGCATGGTCTGGGTGGAAATGCGTGACCAGCAGGCGCTGCAACGGGCGCCCGGCAAAGGCATCGCCCGCCAGCGCTTCGCGCCATAAATCGCGGGAGGCATCATTCGCGATGGAACAATCAATGGCCAGCCAGCCCGGCCCATCTTCCAACAGCCAGACATTCACATGGCTTGGCGGAAAGGGCAGGGGAAAGCGAAGCCAGCGCAAGCCGGGCCGAATTGTCGCGGCCTGACCGGGCGCGGGGATTTCAGGAAGCATGCTCAAGCCTTGCGGCGTCAGCCAAAGATATCCGCAGGGCTTTCGCGCTTTAGCGCGGCGGCGAGATCCCGCCCAAGCTGAGGGCCATCCTTGGCGGCGGCCTCGCCCATATTGCGCCTCAAGAAACTGCCATCAGCGCGGGCGACAAGCCCATGCAGGCGCAGCCGCCCATCGGACAAAAGTGTGGCATGCGCGCCAATTGGCGTGCGGCAGGACCCATCCAACGCGCCGAGCAAAGCGCGTTCAGCATCCGCGACTGCGCGGCTGGGCGTATGTTCAATGCGCGCAAGGAGCGCAAGGGTTTCTGTATCATCCGCGCGGGCGGTGATACCGACAATGCCCTGGCAGGCGGCGGGCAGCATGGCTTCGGGTTCCAGCACCACTTGCGCGCGTTCCGCCATGCCAAGCCGCTTCAAGCCCGCCAGTGCCAGCAGGGAACAGGTGAAATCCCCGGCTGCCACGCGCCCAAGCCGCGTTTGCACATTGCCGCGAATGATATCCACGCGGAGATCAGGCCGGCGATGCAGCAATTGCGCTTGCCGGCGCACGGAAGCCGTGCCGACCAGGGCGCCTTGCGGTAAGGCGGCCAGCGGATCATCCGCCGTGCCGGCACCGCATTCGGCACCCAGAATCAGCGCATCGCGCGGGTCTTCGCGTTCCAGTACGGCGGCCAGCACAATGCCTGGCGGCAATTCGGTTTCCAGATCCTTGAGGCTATGCACGGCAACATCAATGCGGCGGTCGGCCAGCGCCTCATGAATTTCCTTGGCGAAAAGCCCTTTGCCGCCAATATCGGCCAAGCGTTTATCCTGCACCTTGTCGCCGGATGTCGCGATGATGTGTTCTTCCAGCGCACCATCTTCGGCCAATGCCGGGATGGCCGCACGGGCCACGGAAGCGAAATGCCGCGCCTGCCAAAGCGCAAGCGGGGAGCCGCGCGTGCCAATGCGCATGGGCTGAGACGCCATTCCTCAAAAACCTTACTTGTTGTTCAGAGCATATCCGCTTCGCTGAGGCTCACCGTGCATGCTCTGGCCTTTGATAGAACGCATTTTCCGAGTCGCCAAGTAATTCCACTTGGCTTGAAAATGCTTAGGCCCTTGCGAGGCCAAAGAGATGCGCCAAATCCTTGAAGAAAATCCGCACATGCGCAAGGGGATCGCGCCGGACCAATTCCTTGTTCATGTAGGATTCCCAAGTCAGGCGCTGCACATCCTTATCGGCGCAGATGGAGACGAACTTCTCCCGCCGCTTGTCGGATGAATACCAGAAATACTGCATGATACCGAGCACCCAGAAGACTTTGCCATGCGCCTTCATGAAGCGCTTGCGCGCACCCGCAAGCGCGCGCGCATCGCCGGTCTTCAGGCATTCCTCAGCGGCATCCGCAGCAAGCCTGCCGCCATACATGGCGTAGTAAATGCCCTCACCGGACGCAGGGGCGACCACGCCAGCGGCGTCCCCGGCCAGAATCACATCGCGGCCATTGTCCCAGCGCTTCAGCGGCTTGAGTGGTATCGGCGCACCTTCGCGGCGAATTGTCTCGGCATCCGTCAGGCCAATATCGCGGCGGAGTTCAGCAACCGAACCACGCAGCGAAAAGCCCTTTTGCATGGAACCCGTGCCGATGCTGGTGGTATCGCCATGCGGGAAGATCCAGGCGTAGAAATCGGGCGAAAGCTTGCCCTGGTAATAGACATCGCAGCGCTTGGAATCGAAATCCGCCCCCCCGCCATTCGGCGGTGAGCGCACGATTTCGTGATAGGCGAAAACGCAGCGCACCTTATCGCCGCCCGGTACTTCCTGCTTCGCCACCTGGGAACGCGCGCCATCGGCGCCAATCACCAAGCGTGCGCGGGCAGCAACCGCTGCGCCATCCTTCGATTCCCAATGAACAATGGCGGTGCCATCGGCATCACGCGTGATTTTCTCATAAGTGCCGGTCTGGCGTTCCGCACCGGCGTGCTCGGCGCGCTCGCGCAGCCATTCGTCGAAATCCGCGCGATCCACCATGCCGACAAAGCCGCCATCAATCGGCATATCCACCGCCTTGGCGCTGGGGGAGACCATGCGGGCGGAATTGATCTTCGCCACCAGCAATTCATCCGGAATGGCAAAATCGCGAATGAGGCGCGGCGGAATGGCGCCACCGCAGGGTTTGATGCGCCCGGCGCGATCCAGCAGCAGCACGCTACGCCCCCGGCGCGCCAAATCATCAGCGGCGGTGGCGCCCGATGGCCCGCCGCCTACAACGATCACATCATATGTTTGCATTGCCATTTCCCTCTATCTTGCCGGTACCATTGGGCCGAAGCCGCCGGTCTTGCTGATTTTTGGACGATTAATGCGCGCGGCCAGCATGGCCGAGGCAATGAACAGCGCGGCATCAATGACGAAGACCACGGCATAAGCCGCTTCCGCCTGACCAAGTGCGATCCGCGCCACATCTACCGCCGCCGCGCCTGCCAACCCACCAAGCCCAAAGGCCACGGCCTGCGCCGCACCCCAAAGCCCCATGCGTGTGCCTTCGCGCGATTCATGCCCGCGCGCGACCATTTGCATCATGGAAGCAATGGCGGCG
>CAMCZJ010000339.1 GCA_945886995.1 Asaia bogorensis | reverse complement strand
AGCTGCCGCGTTCCGCGAGACGCGCATTCATGCGTGCCTGCTGCATAACACCAAGCCCATTGACCAGTACCTGAGCTTCAAGCGCACTGATTTCACGCTGGTGTGGCAGCAGAACCCGTTCAAATCGCGCTACCAATTGGGCCGCCGCGCTTTCTTCCGGATTGGCCTCTGGCACCTCATGCCGTGCGAGGACGGGGGCCAAATCAAGCACCGGCCCAGTCAAGGAAATGATCCACTGGCCTGTGCCGCGTTGCGCAGGCGGGCGCAAAAGCCCGCTGAAGCGCGAACGCCCGATATTCGCGCTGGTCAGGTCTATGCGTTGCGGGATGTTTTGGCGAAGCTCACTGGCGCGGCCCCGCACCAGCGCATCTGGCGTTTCAATACGGAAGCTTTCAATCAGCGTCACCTGACCGCTCTGCATCAGCACCATCGCCTCCGCATTGCCGGCGACCCCCGGCGGCTTGCTCCAGGCCAAGGGGTCAACGGTCAGGGTCGCTGCGCGTAAATCAGCCCGCACCGAAAGCCGCGCTTGCCCATTGCGGCGGGTTTCATTGCGGAGATCAAGCTGCACCGGCCCTTCCAGTAAAGGTCGGCCATCCAAGCCAAGTGCTGCCAATTGCCTGGCATCGGCGCGGGCGGAGATGATTTCGCGCGCCACAATATCGTTCGGCCCGCCATTACGGAAATCCGTCTCCTGCTGGATGCGGGCTTCAATATCGCCAAGCACGCCGGTGCCGGTTGCCGTCAGCCCCGAATTGCGCAGCGAAACCTTGACCGCGCCCTTTTCCAAATCCCGATCAAAAGCAATGCGCGGGATGCGCAAATCCCGCACCTCAAATTCGGCCTGGATATCAATATCCTCAACGTCCAGCGTCTTGATCAGCGGGAAGACAAGCGTGAGCGTACCGGCTGTGAGCGTACCTGTCGGGTCATTGATTGGTGGCGGGCGTTTTTCGAAAATCTTCATCCTGGGATGGCGCAGAACGGCCCAGCCATCTGCCACCGGGCCGCGCAGCTTGGCTTCAACGCGCGTGATTTCCGGATCGGTCGCGAAGCTGATCGAAACAGTGGCACCATCCGTCACAATCCCGGTGCCGGATTGCTGGCCGCTGGTCGCTGAAAGTTCGATCTTGTCGAGCGAAAAACGCGCCTCTCCAGCAGCGCCTTGGAATGGCGGGATGGGTCGCAGCCAGTGAACGGTGACACCATCCGCCCGCGCTATTCCGCTCAGACCCGTGATTTCCGCAGCCCTGCCATCCGCACCGATCCGCGCTTCAAACCGCCAGGCGCCTTCACGCAGCATGCCGGCCGTCAGGTTCTCAGCCAGCCATTCACGAGGCTTCGGCGCAATGCTGGGCGGCCAGTAATGCGTCAGATCGGCGATGTCCAAACCGCTCATTCTGACATCAGCCGCCGCCTGCCAGGCGCCATCCTTCAGGCGCGCCTCCCCTGATGCGCCAACCACTGGCGGAGGGCTGGCGCCTGGGCGCGGCGATGGCTGGGGCGAAAAGACCAAGCGTTCCACGCGCACCACATCTTCGGCCAGGGTCGCATCAAGCGCGATGGCCGCGAAGGGCAAATCCCCGCCATTATCCGGAACATGCAGTACGCCAGCGCCGGTGCGTATCCGCGCCATCAGCAAATCCGGCTGCGGCGCGCCGGTAAAGCGCGCGATGAGGCTGATTTCCGCTTCTGCATCCAGCGCAGCCAAAGGCGCCAATTCAGCGCTGACCTTGGCAAGCGCCGCAGGACGGATGCCATGTGCAGTGAAGGAAGCCTCTCCGCGCCAGAGCGCGCGTTCAAGCCTGCCGGCGATTTCGAAGGGAATGCGCTGATCCGCCACTTCCAGCAGCGCCTGTCCGGCCAAATCCAGCCCACCCGCGGCGCGGCGTTGCAGACTAAGCTCGGCAAGGTTCGCGCGTAGCACACGGCCAGAACTTTCATCGGCAAGCGCAAGCCTGGCATCCAGCAAGGCGATGCGCCTGATCGCCGATAGCGCCGTTTCCTCATTGGGGGGCTCAAGCCAGGCGGTGATGATCTCGGCCAGGGCATGAAGCGCGGTGTCCGGCGCTTCGGTGGCCTCGGCCTTGGCGGCCGCCGCCAGTCCCAGCGACAGCGCCCCTGCCTTATCACGGTTTGCGAGCAGGCTGAGCCCGCGCAATTCCAGTGCGCGCAAGCCGAGATGCCCGCGCAGCAAGCCGCCCAGTGAAAGGGAAGCATCCACCTGCGGCAAAACGGCAATCAGCCCATCATCCCTGTCAACCAGCCTGATATCGGAAAAGCGCACCGCAATGGGTGAACGATGCCCTTCCCGCCAGCCCGCCCAGGAAATCGCCGCCTCGGCTATGTTTGCCCTCTGGCCTGCCAGCGCCTTGTTGGCGGCGTCCTCCGCCTGGCGGGCCAGCCAAGGCAGGCTGATCGGGCCCTGTTCTAGCCGCCAAACCAGCCCGGCCAAGGCAAGACCTACCACCAGCGACAGGGTCAGGCAGGCCCTCGCCAGCAGTTTCAATCCTCGCCCCGCTTGACCTGCGACCCGTCTCACTCTTTCCCTAGACCCCAATGACCCTTGCTCCAGCAGCTTTTGCCCTGCCACGCGGATTCGACAAGGCCGCCGCCACCCTCGCCCAGGCGCATTTCGCCGATAAGGGGGAAGCGGAACGTCGCTTTGCCGAAAGCGCGGAGGGGGCAGCGATACTGGAAGCGCTTGGTGGTCATAGCCCCTATCTAGCCGATTTGGCGGTGCGGGAGGGAGCCACCCTGCTTTTCATGGCCGAACGTGGCCCGGATGACGCTTTCGCCCGTGCCATAGACCCGCTGACGCGGCTTGACCCTGCGACACCTAGGCCCGCCTTGGCGACGCTACTGCGCCAAGCCAAGCGCCAGGGGGCGCTGGTGGCTGCACTCGCCGATATTCGCGGGCTCTGGGGGCTGGACCGCGTGACCGGCGCGCTATCCGAATTGGCGGAGCTCAGTATTGATACCGCCTGCGCCCATTTGCTGCGCGATGCCGCGGCGCGGGGCGATTTGCGCCATACCGGCGGCGGCCGGACAGATCCCAAAGCTATTGGCCGCCAATCAGGGCTCGTGATTCTTGGCATGGGCAAGCTTGGCGCGCGGGAGCTGAATTACTCATCCGATGTTGATCTGATGGTGCTTTATGATCCGGCGGCGGCGCAGGACCCGGATCGCGCCCAGGCGATTTATGTGCGTATCGCGCGTGATTTGGTGCGGCTGATGGAAGAACGCACCGCCGATGG
>CAMCZJ010000338.1 GCA_945886995.1 Asaia bogorensis | reverse complement strand
CGATTCTGGAATAGGTTTGCCGCAGCCAACCCAGGCCAATCACCCAGGATACGCCCACCCTGCACCGCACCGCCCAGAATGAAGGCGGCTCCACCCGTCCCATGATCGGTGCCCATGGTCCCATTGACGCGGACGGTACGACCAAATTCCGTCACCACCAGCACTGCGGTGCGCCGCCAGACATCCCCAAGCGCATGCTTCAAGGCCACCAACCCGCCATCCAATTGGGAGAGCGGCGCATTGAGCCGCGCCGCCTGTTGTGCATGCGTGTCCCAGCCCCCCAGTTCAAAAGCCGCAACACTTGGGCCCGAAGGTACTGCCATTAACTGGCCCGCCGCCCTCGCCAAAATGGCAAATTGCCCCTCCGGTGAAGGGCGCTGGCGCGCAGCATCGCCCAAGGTTTCCAGCACATAGCCCCGCGCTGCGATGCCATCGCGCAAGCTTGGGCCAAGCACCGTATCGCGCGCAGCCAAATCCAGGATGCGCGCCAGAAGATCAGGCGGCACTTCCGCCGTGCCACGCGGCACGAAATTGTCAACGCGCGCCCCGCCCCGGAGCAGCAGGGGCGTATTTGTGCCAACCGCCAGGCCGGCCGCACGCCCGACGGGCGGTGTAGGCATGGCTGACAAAGCGCGGTTGAGCCAGCCGCTGGAAAGGCGCTGTTCAGCGCCACTTTCCAGAAAATCCTGGGCGTCGAAATGGCTTCTGCTGCGCCAAGGCCCGGCCACGGCTTGCAGAATCAGCGCCTCATTTTCGCGAAACATGGCGTGGATGCCGGCAAGGCGCGGATGCAGGCCAAAGCGCCCGCCCAGGTCCAAAAGCCCGTCTTCCTGGCCAGGTTCCGGCAACATCAACGGGCCGCGCAAATCCGCAAAACCTGGTTCCGCATAGGATTGTACCGCGTAAAGCCCATCCAACCCGCCCCGTAGCAGCACAACAACCAGCCGGGCCGGGCCCGGCGCCTCTGCAAAGGCAAGGCGCACCCCCGGCAAAGCAATGCTGGCGCCCAGGCCAAGCAGCAGGGACCGACGACCAATCGGGGGAAGATGCGGCTTGGTCATCGGCGCTGAAACTCCGGGCTCGTCAGAACAAGCGTCAACGCCTCACGCGCGGAGCCGGCGCGTAAGGCAGCCCGCAATGTCTGCGGAAGGATCAGCGGCCCCATGACGGCCTCGGCCAGGGCTGCTGCATCGCGGCCCGCGCCCCGCCCGGCCTGACCATGCGCCCATTCAACGCGCCGCAATATCGCCTCAGGCGCCGCCCAATCCGCCATTTGATCCGGCCAACCATTCGGCGCCCGCGCATTCCAGATCGGCTGGCCCAGAAACTGGGAAGCGTTGATCAGTCCCTCAGTCACCTGTGCAGGCGCTTCAAGGGCACGCAATACAGCAATGGCGTAGTCCAACGGCAGGCGGAGCTTGGATAATGGCGGCTTCCAGACGGCATCCAGCGTCACCAGATGCCGCGCCACCGCGCCCAAATCGCCCCGCGTATCCTGTAGTACGGCAAAAAGGGCCTCAATCGTTTCTGGCGGGGGGCTGTCGGCGACGAAATGAATCGCCAAACGCCGCGCCAGATGCCGATAGGTCGCCTCATGATCAGCAAGCCAGGCAAGGGCAGCGAGCCCGCCTGCCTCACCTTCCGGAAATTCCTGCCCCATCAGCGTTTTGGGGCCGGGTTCATGGGCAGCGGCACGGAACACAAAGCCATGGGGCGGGCGCATCGCGGTGAAGGACCAGCCGGTCAGGCTTCGGGCAAAGCTGGTGACATCAGCTTGCGTGTAGCCTGCAGCCGGCGTCAGCGTGTGAAGTTCCAGAATTTCACGCGCAAGATTTTCATTGAGGCCACCTGGACGGGTTTGGGCCGCGCGGCTATTCGGCCCGATGGAGGCTTGGTTATCCAGATAGGCGATCATGGCCGGGTGGCGCACCGCGGCAAGCAGCATATCCGCGAAATGCCCTGTCACATGTGGGCGGATGGCTTCACGGATGAAATGCCCAGTGAAATAGGGAACCTTGCCGCGGGCGACAGTAAAGTGATTGGCCCAGAACTGGACCAGCCTTTCGCGAAACGGCGACGCGCTGGTGATGGCTTCCGCCAGGAAGGCATTGGCTTCAACCCGCCAGAGCCGTGCCTGATGAGGGCGACCCTGCCCCTGGCGCGCCGATTCGGCATCTTCTTCCATCATCTGACCGATCGCCTTCAGATCAGGAAGACCGGCCTGAGTGATTGGCGGGGCGGCCGTTGCCGCCAATTCCGCGACTAGCGCAGCCTGCGGGTCGGCGGGCAAGGGCTCCCAGGGACGGCGCCCATGGCCGAAGCGGATGGCGGCGATGAAAGGCTCTGGCCTCATGATCCTCACAATAGCGCCATTTTCTCGGCTGAGGGACAACAAAGCGCCGCCAGAGTTGAATAAAGCCTGACGCCCCGCCCCTTTGCGCTTGCAAACCGCGCCCGAACATCGCAGATAGCGGCCACCATAGACTAATCCCTGAACCCTTATGGCGGGCGGCGTCCGGCGAAAGCCGGGGCGGGCGTCCGGCTTTTGCTTATGGAGGCCCACCGTGGCGCGTACCCCGTTAGACCGCATCCGCAATATCGGCATCACCGCGCATATTGACGCGGGCAAGACCACCACGACGGAACGCATTCTGTATTACACCGGCAAGTCCCACAAAATCGGTGAAGTGCATGAAGGCAATACCACCACCGATTACATGGACCAGGAACGTGAGCGGGGCATCACCATCACCTCCGCCGCCGTGACCGCCGTGTGGAATGACCACCGCATCAACATCATTGATACGCCCGGCCATATTGACTTCAACATTGAAGTGAACCGGTCCTTGCGCGTGCTGGATGGTGCGATCTTCATCATTGAAGGTGTCGCCGGCGTGCAGCCGCAGTCTGAGACCAATTGGCGCTTGGCTGATCGCTACAACGTGCCGCGCATTATCTTCATCAACAAGCTTGACCGTACCGGCGCCGATTTCTATCGCGCCGCCGAAACGCTGACGGAAAAGCTCGGCATCAATTGGGTTGCGCTGCAATTGCCGATCGGCATTGAAGACACCTTCCAGGGCATTGTTGACCTGGTCGAAATGAAGGCGCTGATCTGGGAAGGCGACGAACTGGGCGCCAAGTATCATGAAGCGCCGATCCCCGCCGATTTGGCTGATAAGGTCACCGAATATCGCCAGAAGCTGCTCGATACCGTTGTCGGCATTGATGAAACGGCGATGGAAGAATATTTCGACAAG
>CAMCZJ010000337.1 GCA_945886995.1 Asaia bogorensis | reverse complement strand
CCTTATGATCTGCCCCGCGCTGGCTTGGATGAGGTGGAAGCCATCGCCGATCTGGTGCTGGCGCATGCGCAAGAGATCAAGGACATTCCCTGGACGGAGGGGTAATGGCGCAGCTTTCGGATGATTGCTTCGCCTTTGGCGGCGCGCTGATGGCGGTGGAAGAAGCCCAGGCCCTGATCCTGGAACGCATCCCGCCCGCAACCGGCGCTGAGATGGTGGCCCTTTCCGCCGCGCGCGGGCGTGTGCTGGCTGAGCCCCTGATGGCGCCCATGCCCCTGCCGCCCTTCTTCAACGCTGCGGTGGATGGCTGGGCCTTTCGCCATGCGGACCTCACGCCGGGGGCTGAGACAGCGCTGACCGAGGTTGGCCGTATCCCCGCTGGTAAGACGGCGCCGCGTGCCTTGGCCGCCAGTGAAGCCATGCGCGTTTTCACCGGTGCCCCCATGCCCCCCGGTGCCGATACCGCCGTGATGCAGGAAGATGTCCGCCTCGAAGGTACTGCGATTTTCATTCCCCCCGGCCTTAAACCGGGCGCCAATGCACGCCCGGCAGGTGAGGATATCTCAGCCGGTGTGCTGGCGCTGCCTGAGGGCAAAAGGCTTGGCCCGGCTGAGATTGGCTTGGCGGCAGCGCTTGGCCAGGCGCTGCTTGCAGTGCGCCCGCGCTTGAAGGTCGGCGTGTTTTCAACCGGCGATGAATTGGCAAGCCCGGGCAGCGCGCTCGGCCCCGCGCAAAGCTATGACAGCAACCGCTTCACGCTGCTGGCGCTTTTGGCCGCGCTGCCGGTGGAAGCGCATGATCTTGGCATCCTGCCCGATGACCGCGCCGCGACCGAAGCCGCACTGCACGACGCCGCCGGCAGCCATGATCTGCTGCTGACCAGTGGCGGGGTTTCGACCGGTGAGGAAGACCATGTGCGCGCCGCCATTGAAGCAGGTGGGCGTTTGGTATTCTGGCGCTTGGCCGTGAAGCCAGGCCGCCCCGCTGCGATGGGGCTGGTGCGCGGTACGCCCGTGCTGGGCCTGCCGGGCAATCCCGTGGCTGCGGTGGTGACGTTTCTGCATCTGGCGCGGCCCTTGGTGCTGCGCCTGGCCGGCGCCCTGCCAGAAGCCCTGCCGCGCTTTGTGGCGGAGGCTGATTTCACCTATCGCAAAAAGGCCGGGCGGCGCGAATATGTCCGCGTCAGCCTGCATGCCACGGGCGGCCTGCCGCGCGCGCGCAAATTTGCACGCGAAGGGGCGGGCTTGCTGACATCCCTCACGCAATCGGATGCTTTTGTGGAATTGGGGGAGGAGATTACGGCGGTAAGCCCTGGGGACAGGGTGGCGGTCTTGCCATTTGGGGCAGTGTTTTGAGCGATTGAGCCTGTCACCGCCGTCTTTGGCGCCGTGAAGGCGCTGGCGCTGGCTGAAACAACCGCTCATCCCACCAAACCGGCTGATGCAGCCCATGCTTCACGCGCGGAAATTCCGAGTGCCGATCATTGATCAGGATGTTGTTTTCAATGCGTGCGACAATGCTCGGCACGATCAATATCAGGGACCGCAGGCTGCGCTGCCACGCCTCACCATAGGTTTTTGCCACCATGCAATCCGCAGCCTCCCAGCCTGGATGATGGGCGTGGGAGAAAACCTCGTAGGACACACCTGAAGGGATGCTGATCTCAATCCAATGCTGATGCGGCGGCACGCGCCCACTGCCATGCGCCAGCTTTTCCAGCATCGCCGTGCTGTAATGTTCGCTGGTGTAGATAACGGGGCTCGCCGCCGTATTCCAGCGCCCGGGAAAAAGCCGAGCACCGGTTGAATCGAAAATGGGATAGGCACCGTTAGGATCACCGATGCGATAGGCGGTTAGGGTGCGGTCCAGCTTCTGCGGCGTCACGCCGCGCTGCCATACATCAGGCGCCCGAGAATGCCTTCCACCACCGGGCGGCCCAATTCGCTTTCCAATACCAGATCAACGGGCGCACGGCCTTCCAGCATGGGGTGGGCTTCGAACATGAAGCGCCGCGCTTCGTCTTCGCGGCCCCAGACTTCCAGCGCCAGCGCCCATACCGCGGCAAGCCGTGCAAGCCTTGCACCTTCTGTTGCCGAAAGCCGGGCCGCAGCCGCGCCTTTGGTGGTGGCGCGCGCGCGGCGGCGGCGCATCAAGGTCGGGCGAGACACCAGGCGATAGACAAAGGCGCCATCCGCCGGCGCCAAGCTATGCGCAACCCGGTCCAGCGCCGTGAGCGAGAGGCCACCTTCCACCGCCTCAATCAGTGGCAGCGGCCCGGCGGCGCTGAGGCCAAGCAGGCGAGAGAGGGTTTGCGCCTGTGGGTCAGGCGCGGGGAGGGCGGCTGTGTTCATATGAGACCAGAATTAGGCTCATGTGAGCAAAAAGACAAGAGAAATCCTGGTGGCCCTCAAACCTCCACCACGACATATTCCGCTTCAACCTTCACCGGAAAAGTCTCTGCCTGGTAAGGCCCTTCCACTAAACTGGCCCCCGCCTCCACATGCGCCGGAAAAGCGCGCACCTTGGTCCGCCGCGGATCGAACCAGCTTTTGCCGGTGCGGATATCGAATTCCCAGTTATGCCAAGGGCAGCGCACCATCTCTCCGGCGCGGGAGAATTGATACTTCCCCGGTTCATCGCTCAGCGTCAGGCCGCACAGAATGCCGCCAGAAAGCGCGCTGCCTTGGTGCGGGCAGCGATCCAGCAGGGCGAAGAATTCGCCGCCCAGATTGAACACCACAATCTTCTTGCCATCCGCTTCCACCAGCTTCCGGCCACCGGGCGGGATTTCATCCACCGCCGCCACTACATGGCGCGCCATTACAGCCGATAGAAGCCGCGCGCATTGCCGCCGAAAATCGCGGCGCGCTTTTCCATTGGAATAAAGGACGGAATCGCAATGCGTGGATCGTCAAAATCCCAATGCGGATAATCGCTGGCGTAAAGAATACGATCCCAGCCGATCCATTCCATCGCATCCAGCAAGTGCTCGCCCTTCGCCGGTTCTTCAATCGGCTGGGTGGAGACATAGACATGTTCACGCATGTATTCTGATGGCGCGCGCTTGAGATGCGGCACCTCATCACGCAGCCGCTTCCAGTTATTGTCCAACCGCCAACCGAGTGATGGCATCCACCCAAAACCACATTCGATCATCACAATCTTGAGTGTGGGGAAGCGTTCAAACACGCCTTCCACCACGAAGGACGCAACTTGCGCCTGCGCGCTGGTCGCGTGTTCCTGCACTTCTTCGACATAGAAGGAAGGCCAGCC
>CAMCZJ010000336.1 GCA_945886995.1 Asaia bogorensis | reverse complement strand
GCAGGTGATACAGCTTGATATTGCTGACCCGGCGCTTTGCCTTCGCCTGTTCAAGGCCAATCGAGATGTCGGGCTGGCCATTGCCGCGGCCTTGCTGCTGGGCCGGCTGTGACGCCAGAGGAATTCGTCGCCTCCCAAACGGTGATTTCTCGCGCGCCCTTGGTGCCGGAAATCGCGCTGCATCTGGCGAGTGAGATCACGCCGATCTGGCAGGCGACCGAAGCCTGGCTCGCCGAACAAAACATTGAGCCACCCTTCTGGGCCTTTGCCTGGCCGGGCGGGCAAGCCTTGGCCCGGGCGGTGCTGGATCATCCGAAGCTGGTGGCGGGCAAGCGCGTGCTGGATTTCGCCGCCGGCTGCGGCATTGCCGCCATCGCCGCCGCGCAAGCCGGCGCCGCTTTGGTGGAAGCAGCCGAAATTGACCCGCTTGCGCTGGCCGCCGTGCGGCTGAATGCCGCGTTGAATGGTGTGGTGGTGGCAACCCCGCCCGGAGATGTGGTGGGTGCGCCCTGCCGGTGGGATGTGATTTTCGCCGGTGATGTCTGTTACGAAGCGCCGATGACCGGGCATATCCTGCCCTGGCTGCGTGGCCTTGTGGCAGCGGGGGCTGAGGTGCTGATCGCCGATCCGGGCCGCGCCTATTTGCCGAAAGCGGGGCTTGATCCGATTGCGCGCTACAGCGTGCCGACCACGCGCGAATTGGAAGACCGCGAAACGCGAGACGTGACGATCCATCGCTTGCTTGCGTGATGCGCTTGCGGTCTGCGCCGCTATCAGTGCAGGCTTGGTGTCACGAAATCAGGAGGATCCCATGGCCGCTTATGCGCACCCAGAAGCGATTGTCAGCACCGCATGGCTTGCGGCCAATCTGAGTGATCCCAGCCTTCGTATCTTCGATTGCACCACCTATCTTTTGTACGAATCCGGCACTGGCCGCCCCTATACGATCAAAAGCGGGCGAGAGGATTACGATGCCGGCCATGTCCCAGGCGCGGGTTTTCTTGATCTGCAAGGCGAACTTTCCGACCGCACCAGCCGCTTCAACTTCACCATGCCAGCGCCCGATGATCTGGCAGCGCGGCTTGCGGCGTGTGGCATTGGCGATGGCACGCGCGTGGTGCTGTATTCCCGCAAGACACCGCAATGGGCGACGCGCGTTTGGTGGATGATGCGCGCGATTGGCTTTGACAATGCGGCGATATTGGATGGCGGGATTGATGCCTGGGTGGCGGAAGGCCGCGCCATTGCCACCTCTGAGACCCGTTATGCCTCCGCAACACTGCGCGCCAAGCCGCGGCTTGGATTGTTTGTCGGGCGGGATGAAATGCTGGCCGCGATTGGTGATGCTGGCACTTGTTCCATCAATGCGCTGGCGCCTGATCTGCATAGCGGGGAAAATCCACGCTATGGGCGGCCAGGGCGGATTCCCAGCAGCGTCAATCTACCAGCGGCATCATTGTTTGAAGCGGGCAGCTTCAAGCTGAAGGCGCCGGACCAGGTGGCGGCAGCCTTTGCCGCGATTGGCGCGGATAAGGCCAAGCGGAAGTTGATCTATTGCGGCGGCGGCATTGCCGCGACGCTTGATGCCTTCCTGCTGCATCAGTTGGGGCATGAGAATATCGCGGTTTATGATGCTTCCATGAATGAATGGGCGAAGGATGCAAGCCTGCCGATGGAGGTGGGTTAGACTTATCGCGTCGCCCGTTCCAAAAACCGCAGCAGCGCCGCCAAGTCTTCCGCATTATCCACGCGCTGCACGGGCATTTTCGTCCCTGGTGTCACCACATCGGGGCCGCGCGTGAATAGATCGCCGATGGTGGTCGCATCCCAAATGATATCCCCGCGCGCCAGGCGTTCGGAATAGGCGTAGCCGGGCAGGGACCCCATGCGGCGGCCAAAAATGCCGTGCAGATGTGGCCCGGCCATGGGCCCGGCATCGGGGGTCAGGGCATGGCAGGCGCTGCAAGCGCGAAAGACTTGCGCGCCATGCGCATCAAGGCCCTGCGGCAGATTACCACCGGCAGGCGCGGCGATGGGGCCGATGGCGCGACCACTCAGCGCATTCCAGCGCCGCACTTGTCGGTCAGCGCCGCCGGTCCATAGCAGCCGCCCATCGGGTGCGAAGGCCACGGACCAGACCGGTAGGCCCGGGCCTTCCAGCGTGTGCAGCAGGCGCGCTGTCTCCACGCCCCAGATCGTCACATTGCCACCGAGGGACGCCACGGCCAGGCGTGCGCCTGAGGCATCAAGGCTGAGCGCCACAATGGGCCGCGCTCCCGCTTCCACTTCGCGTATCGCGCCATTGGGCGCGATCAGGCGCAGCACGCCATCCACGCCGCCGGCGGCGAGGCCTCCATCGGGCAGGGCAATCAGCGCATTCAGCGGCAGGCCGGCTTCGGCGATGATCTGGTTGCTGCCATTGGCGGCCCAAAGCCGGATGGTGCCGTCAAAGCCAGCACTCACCAGCGCGCCATCGGGGCGGAAGGAAACCGCGTTTACATTGCCGCGATGGCCTTCCAGGATTTGCGCGCTGCCATCGGCAAGGTTCCACAGGCGCACCGTGCCATCCCAAGCGGCCGAGGCCAAAAACCCATCGCGCGCAGCAAGCCCCGCGATCTGCCCTGTATGGCCTTCCAGGATTTGCGCTGGCGCCGCGCCAAGCCCCGGCGCCCAAAGTGCGATGCGCCCGCCTTCGCCGGCGCTGGCGATCCGCCCATCGGGCAGCAGCGCCAGTGCATTGACGCTGCCGCGATGCCAGCGCGCGACGGCGCGTGCCTGGCCGGCGCTTGCATCCCACAGGATCACGGCGTGATCGAAGCCGGCGGAGACAATGTGCTGCCCATCAGGCAGGGGCAAAACGGCGCGCACAGGGCCTCCATGGCCGGTCAAATCCTGCGCCAGCGCGGGGGCGGCCAGCAGCAAGAACACCCAGAAAAAGCGCCGCATCACATCACCACGCCGCCGCTGACATGGATGGATTGCCCGGTGATGTATCCCGCGCCGGGGGAGGCAAGAAAGGCGATGGTGGCCGCCACATCATCAGGCGTGCCAAGGCGGCGGAGTGGGATGCGTGCGGCGATTTCATCCCATTGCGCCGCCGAAAGTGCGGCATGGGCGCCGGGGTCCTTGCGCGTATAGCCAGGCACCACCGCATTCACTGTGACCTTCGGCGCCCATTCAATGGCAAGGGCGCGGACCAGCGCCTCCACTGCCGCTTTGGCGGCAGCTGAGGCCGGGAAGGTCGTGACATCATTGCGGAAAAGATGCGCCACAAA
>CAMCZJ010000335.1 GCA_945886995.1 Asaia bogorensis | reverse complement strand
AGGAGTGGGGTACGTTCGATCATTGCTGCTAATGCCCTAGCTGTAATGCACGCGACGTTCGACAAAACGGAATTGTATGAACGTCAAGGCGCAGACCATGAGCATGAGGACAAGCGACTGCGCCGCCGCAAGCGAGTAATCCTTGCCCTTGAAACCATCGGAATAGATCTTGAAAACCATCAGATCGGTCGCACGCGCCGGACCGCCCCCGGTGGTAATGTCAACAATGCCAAAGGAATTCACAAAGCTGTCTGTGATATTGATTACGATAAGGAAGAAAAAGGTTGGGGCGATGAGGGGAAGTTGCAAATCGCGCATCCGGCGCACTGCCCCCGCGCCATCCATTGCGCCAGCCTCCACCAGGCTGCGCGGAATTGATTGTAAGCCGGCAAGGAAGAAAATAAAATTATAGGCGACCATAGACCAGGCATTGGCCAGTACGATGAGCACCATGGCATCAAACCCATCCAGCGCCGGATTCCATAAGCCGGGGAACCAAACATTGATCGCGGAAACAAAACCCGCGTCGGGGGCGAAAATAAACCGGAAAGCAAGACCAACCGCTGGTGCAGCCACCGCATAGGGCCAAAAGTAGATAAACCGATAAACCTTATAGCCGGCGAGTTGGCGGTCAACAAAACTCGCCAGCAACAGACCTATACCCATCGCAAGAGCTGTGCTGGAAAACGCAAACAGTAGGGACCGCTTGACTGAGTTCCAATAAAGCGGATCAGCGAATACAGTTTCAAAATTCTGCCATCCCACCCATTGCTGTTCACCACCAAAGGGGGGTTCCAGTGTAAAGGCCCAATAAAGCGCTTCTCCGGCAGGCCAGTAGAAAAAAGTAAAAACGAGAAAAAGCTGCGGCAAGATCAAAAGGATCGCCAGCCAAAAATTCTTGAATGTAACGCGCTTACCGCTCATGCAACGTCCCGCCGAGATTATCTGCGAAATGGCCCGGGCGCGAGGACGCCCGGGCCACTAGTGATTACGGAAGCTGACGACCACGCATCGTCTGTTCAAAGCGACGCAGGATCTGGTTGCCACGGGCCACCGCATCATCGAGTGCCTGCTGTACTGATTTTTGCCCCGTATAGGCCGCCTGCATTTCCGACGTCAGCTCCGAACGGATGGAGGTGAAATTGCCAAGCCGGATCCCGCGGGTATTTTCGTTGGGTGGCGTGAAAGTCAGCGACGTAATGGCCGTTTCCCGACCAGCGAAACCAGGGCGGCTGTAAAAGCCGGTTTCTTGCATGTGACGGAAGGCTGCGTTGGTGATTGGAATATAGCCGGTCACCGTCGGCATCCATTCCACTTCTGCGCGGGACGCGACGTAGTCAAGGAAGGCAGCGGCCGCTTGGTATTCACCGCGCGACTTGCCCTGCATTACCCAAAGGGAAGCACCACCCACAAGCGAATTATGCCGCTGGAACCCTTCGTAAACAGGCAGCATGGCGACAGACCATTGCAGCCCACCAGAGGCGGTCGAGCCAACTACGCCATGATTTGCGATAGAAGACATTGTGACCGCGCAACTTCCATCGGCGAAGGCCTGCACCAGCGTCTTACCCGTCTGGGCGGTCTGGATGCGCACCAGACCCTCATCAAGCCAACGCTTCATATTGGTTAAATGGCGCGGAAGAAGGCCACGATTAAACACAAGCTCCGCGTCCAGCCCCTGATAGCCATTGGCGCGTGTGGCGATTGACTGGTTGTGAATGGCAAGGAATTGCTCAACCCATTGCCAAGTGTCGAAATCAATCGCCATAGGGCAGGCATGCCCCGAAGCCTTCAGCGAACGCAGGTCGTTTTCCAATTGCTCCCACGTACCGGCAGCCTCATTGCGGCCAATGCGCTGATAGGCGCCACGATTCCAATACATCACGGCGGATGATGAATTATATGGGAACGACCACATTTCCCCACGTGAGGTTGCATAGTAAAGAGCAACGCCGGGGAAATAGTCATTCCAGTCAATTTTCATATTGAAATCACGGGCGAACTGCACCGCGTTGTAGGTCGCGCCCGACAGCATGAAGTTGACTGTTCCGGCGTCATAAATTTGTACCAATGTGGGATGCTGCCGGGCGCGATAGGCGGCGATAGTGTTTTGCTCAGCGCGATCATAACCGCCTTGACCCGTGCATACAGCTTCGTACTGGGTCTGACTCTCGTTGAAGCGCTTGCAGTGCTCGGCCATCACCTCGCCAAGTTGCCCAGTCAGGCCGTACCAGTAATCAAAGCGCTGGCGCTGTTGTGCGGAAGCTTCAAAAGCAGAGAAGCCAATAGCGATGGCCGCCGCTGCTGCGGCACCTATCATGCGTTTCACAAGCATGTACTATCTCCCATGAAGGTCATGCGAACGAAGAAAATAAGAGATGGGTTTGGTAGAATACCTAGATGATGAAGCAGCGTCAGAAGCGTGACAGTAGTATGAAGCCTGAGGGTCACGGTGTTCTTAAGCGGACCCATGCTGGCCAGGGGGAATGCGGGCCTAATTATGCCAAAGGCCTTGTTCCTCTACTTGGCGCATCAGCATAGGTTTACTTGAGCCAACTTCTGAGAATTGCGCATAAGCTGTACAGCGCCACGGCACAGGCAAGAATGATGAGCAAAATGGCCGCAACTTGATTCTGGGCAGTCAACCGAAGGGCAGTGATCAATTCAAAGCCGATACTACCGACCCCAACAATGCCCAGTATGGTTGAAGCACGGAAGTGAGGTCCCGAGCGCTGAATCGGGATACCTGCCAGTTGTGGCAAAACCTGCAGCAATGCGGCATGGGTAAAGACCTGTGGGCGGGTTTCTGCCCATCTGCCTTACGCGTTCCTCTGAACCACGCTCCGGAGAGGTAGATACGCATGGTGGCCGACCACTCCTGCTCACCTCTCCAACTTGGCAGACCGTTGAATGCGACTTACAAGCCAGAAAAGACCCGATAAAGAGGCATAAATTGCTGCAAATGGATGACATGAATATGAACATTCTAATTCGGAGCATTCTCCATATCAGCGCATGATCGCCCGAATACTTGCGCCGCAGCGCATCCGCTTAAAAACACATAAAGGTGACTATGACGCATAACGGCGAAGGGCAAGCATTCGAACATCCTTCACCAAAGCGCCACAGCACTGAAACATAAGGCGACTATCCCGCCAGGCGTTATTGGATTGGAGGGCGCCTCATGCCCGGGATAATGCTTCGGCACATTGCGAAGCAATTCGGTGCGACGCAGGTTCTGCGTGATGTCTCGATGGAGGTAAGGGATGGCGAATTTCTCGCGATCCTTGGTCCTTCTGG
>CAMCZJ010000334.1 GCA_945886995.1 Asaia bogorensis | reverse complement strand
TGGGAAGCGCGGCTCACGTTTTTCGATGAAGCCGGCACGGCTTTTGATTTGCGCAAGCGCTTCATCCTGCCATGACCGACCTCAAACGCCCCTTGATTGCTGAAGCGCCGCAAAGCGCTGCCGCCTGCACCCATTGCGGCGCGGTGCTGGTGCCTGGCCAGGGGCGCTTTTGCTGCACGGGGTGTGAGGCCGCTTACGGCCTGGTGCGCGGCCTTGGGCTGGATGCGTTTTATCGCCGGCGCGAAGGTGCGGATGGCGTGCTGCGTCCTGAAAGCGTGCCACCTGCTTTTGATGCGCTACCATTGATCCGCGAAGATGTGCAGGACGTGAAATCGCTTGACCTGATGATCTCGGGCCTTACCTGCGGCGCTTGTGTTTGGTTGGTGGAACAGGCGCTGGCGGCGGAGCCTGATGTCATCAAGGCGCGGGTTTCCTTCTCCACACGCCGGCTTGATCTACGTTGGCGTGGCCCTGCCGCGCGCGGCAATGAATTGGTCGCGCTGTTGGCGCGTCTTGGCTTTCGCGTGGCGCCCTATACGCCCGCTTGCCTGAGTGCCTCTGAGGATGCTGAAGGCCGCGCGCTGGTCCGCGCTTTGGGTATCGCTGCCTTTGGTGCGATGAATGTCATGCTGGTATCCATCGCCGTCTGGGTGGGCGAGGATATGGGCGCGCATACGCGCGAATTCATGCATTGGCTGGCGGCGCTGATTGGCCTGCCGACAGTGCTGGTGGCAGGCATGCCCTTCTACCGTTCCGCGGCTTCGGCGCTGCGCGCGGGGCGCGTGAATATGGACATGGCGGTCTCACTCGGTGTGCTGGCGACCGCCGGCATGAGCCTGGTCGAGACCTTTCGCAACGGCCCCTATACTTGGTTTGATGGCGCAACGGCGCTGCTTGCGCTGCTGCTCGCTGGCCGCGTGCTGGACCGCGCGGCACGCAAAAAGGCGCGGCAGGCAGTGGCGGAGTTGCTCGCGCTGCAGGATGGCATGGTGGCGCTGTTGGCCGCTGATGGCACAACGCGGCTGGTGCCGGCGGCGTCCGTGGAAGCGGGGCAAAGCTTGCAAATCGCGGCGGGTGAGACCTTGCGCCTGGATGGGCGGGCCGCTGTTGAAACCCTGCTGGATACGGCAGCAATAACCGGTGAAAGCCTGCCGCGCGGGTTCGCGGCGGATGTCATTTTGCCGGCGGGTGCCGTGAATATGGGCGCGCCCTTTATGCTGAAAGTAACAGCGCCAGCGCGTGATGGCTCACTCGCTACCATGGCGCGGTTGCTGGAAGCGGCAGAACAGGCCAAGGGCCGCTTTGTTTCTATCGCGGATCGCGCCGCACGGTTTTATGTGCCGATTGCCCATGCCATTGCCGTCGCAACTTTCCTGTTGTGGTGGCTGGGTTTTGGCGCACTTTGGCAAGAAGCCTTGGTGAATGCGGTTTGCGTGCTGTTGATCACCTGCCCTTGTGGCTTGGCGATTGCGGTGCCGGCTGTGCAGGTGGTGGCGAATGGTGCGCTATTCAAACGCGGCGTGCTGGTTGCCTCACCAACCGCGCTGGAACGCTTGGCCACGGCGGATTGCGCGGTGCTGGACAAGACCGGCACGCTGACCGAAGGCCGCCCGGTGCTGATCCCGGAAGGGCAGGATGCGGCGGTGTTGCAGGCGGCGGCTGGCATGGCACGCGCATCGCGCCATCCCTTGGCCAAGGCGCTGGTCCGCGCTTGCCCTGAAGCGCCCTTGATGCATGGCGCGCGCGAAATACCGGGGCAGGGTTTGGAAGCGGGCGCGGCGCGTTTGGGATCGCCAGCGTTTTGCGATGTTGCAGGTGTCAGCGATGGCATGGTGCTGGTGTTTTGCGCGAGCGCCAATGCCACGCCGGTGATCTTCCGCTTCGCTGATCGGCTGCGCGCGGATGCGCCGCAAGCGGTTGCTGATTTGAAGGCGCTTGGCCTGCCGGTGGAATTGCTTTCCGGCGATGGCCGAGGCGCGGTTGCCTCCGCCGCCATGGCTGCCGGCATTGAGGTCTGGCAGGCAGAGGCTGATCCACGCGCCAAGGCCGCTTACATCGAAAGCTTGAAGGCGGCAGGCCGCAAATCCCTGATGGTGGGCGATGGCATCAATGATGCTGCTGCCCTTGCCGCCGCGCATGTCTCTGCCAGCCCTGCGGGCGCCACGGACCTTGCGCAAACCACCGCCGATATCGTGCTGCAACGCGAAGGTTTGGCTGTGCTGCCAGAGGCCATTCGCATCGCGCGTCGCGCGCAAATTCTGGCGCGGCAGAATATCGGCTTTTCGCTTGCCTATAATGTCATTGCCGTGCCGGCGGCGATTGCCGGGTTGGTCAATCCGCTGATTGCGGCGCTGGTGATGGCCTCCTCATCCCTCATTGTCATTGGCAATGCTTTGCGCGCAGGGAGGGCTTAGCCAATGGAAGCTTTGATCCTGTTGGTGCCGGTTTCGCTGCTGCTCGGCGCGCTTGGCCTGATTGGCTTCCTCTGGGCGCTGCGTTCGCGCCAATATGATGATCTGGAAGGCGCTGCCTCCCGGATTCTGTTTGACGATCAACCTGGAAAGGACCCACCGCCATGACCGGTGCCCGCGTTTTCTTCCTCGCTCTTTATGGCTTGCTTGCGCTGCTCGGCCTTTTCACCGCCGCGGCGGCGCAGGATATCGGCATGAGCATTTTTGGCTTCGGACTGATCGGATTTGGCCTGTTCTGCATCTTCCACACCATCAAGTCGCATTTCGACCAGGCCGAGGCCAATCACTAAGCCCATAAATGGTGATTGGCATTCGCCCCGCCAATCGCCACAATAGGCCGCATGGGAAGCATCATCCGGCCAGAGGCCACGCTCGAAGAACGTTGGGAAGCCCGCTCCGGCCCCGTCTTGCTGACAGGGACGCATGCGCTGGTGCGCCTGCCCATGCTGCGCCAGGAAATGGATGCCGCACAGGGCTTTCGCACCGGGGGTTTCATTTCCGGCTATCGCGGATCGCCTCTTGGCGCTTTTGACCGGGAATTGGCGCGCCAGGCGGAACGGCTCCGCGCCCATGATGTGGTGTTTCAGCCTGGGTTGAATGAGGATTTGGCGGCGACCGCCATTTGGGGTTCGCAGCAGGTGCACCTTACGCCTGGTGCGCGGTTGGATGGCGTTTTCGGCATTTGGTATGGCAAGGGCCCAGGCGTTGATCGTTCAGGCGATGTGCTGCGCCATGCCAATTCCGCCGGCAGCGCACCGCTTGGGGGTGTGCTGGCATTGGCTGGGGATGATCCTTCGTCCAAATCCTCCACGATCACGTCGGGCTGCGAATATGCCTTTATGGATCTGGA
>CAMCZJ010000333.1 GCA_945886995.1 Asaia bogorensis | reverse complement strand
GGATCACGGAAAGGCAATGCAGGGTTTCGTCGCGCACAGACCAGCTCACGATCTGGCCCATGCCCTTCATCTTGTTGAAGCGCGGGAAATTCATGAGAATCGCGAAGGAAGCAAAAAGCTGCAACCCTTCGGTGAAAGCGCCAAAAGCGGCCAGCGTCTTCGCGATTTCAGTCTTGTTCGCGACACTGAAGCTCTGCATGTAATCGTATTTGTCCTTCATCTCCTTGTATTTGAGGAAGGCCGTGTATTCGATTTCAGGCATGCCGATGGTGTCGAGCAAATGGCTATAGGCCGCGATATGCACCGTTTCGATGTTCGAGAAGGCCGAGAGCATCATCAGCACTTCGGTCGGCTTAAACACCTGCGAATAATGCTTCATGTAGCAATTATTCACTTCCACATCCGCCTGGGTGAAGAAGCGGAAAATCTGCGTCAGCAGATTGCGCTCCGACGGCGTCAGGTTCTTCTGCCAATCCTTCACATCATCCGCGAGCGGCACTTCTTCCGGCAGCCAATGGATGCGCTGCTGCTGCAACCAGGCTTCATAGGCCCAAGGGTAGCGGAAAGGCTTATAGACGGGGTTCGAGGTCAAAAGATCGAACTTCACCGGCAATTCATCCTGCACCATGCCATCGGCCATTGTATCGAATCCCATCTTGATTGGTCCGCGACGCTTTTACCACAATTGGTGGGTCGGGCAATCGCGAACCGCAAGATATTGTGGCGAAGCTACTCCACCCGGATATTGGATTCGCGTGCGACCACGATGTTGTCAGCCAATTCGCGGGCAATACGGGCCGCGAAAACCTCAGGCCCCTCACCCAGAATGACGCCGCCCTGATCGAGCAGTCGCTGACGGATCGTGGCATCCTGCAGCAAGCCCTGCACATCACGCGCGATGCGGTCCACAATATCGCGCGAAATGCCGCGGGGCGCGATAAAGCCATACCAGGGGCTAGTATCGGGAATGCCCATGCCAAGTTCATCAAGCGTTGGCACATCAGGCAGAACTGCCACGCGCTGCGGTCCGCCAATCGCCAGCGGGCGAAGCTTACCATCACGCGCGAGCGCAATGGCACCGGACAAGGTGCTGAAGGTCGCGGGAACGCGCCCACCGATCACATCCTGAAGCGCGGGCACCGCGCCGCGATACGCAACATGGGTCAGGTCCAGGTTCATTTTCTTGCGGAACATCTCAAGCGCGAAATGCCCAGAAGACCCATTGCCGGAAGAAGCAAAAGCCATACCGGGATCACGCCGCGCCGCCGCAACCAAATCCTGCGCGCTGCGGAAAGGTTGCCCCGCGCCGGTGAACAACACCGTGGGCGAAGCATAAATGTTCACGATGGGCGTGAAATCATTGATCGTGTCATAGGGCAGGCGCGCATAGACCGCCGCATTGCTGGCGTGGGTGCTGGCGGCAAGGAAAATCGTATAGCCATCGGGGGCCGATCGCGCCACCATTTCAGAGGCAATCACCTGGCTGGCGCCGGGGCGATTCTCAATCACGACGGGTTGGCCCCAAAGCCGTTGCAGCGGTTCCTGCAATAGCCGCCCTGGAAAATCCGTGGGCCCGCCCGCAGGATAGCCGATAATCATCCGCACCGGACGATCAGGCCAAGTGGTCGTTTGTGCTTTGGCTTTGGTGATGATGGTGCTGGCCATACCGGCGGCCAGCAGGCTGCGACGCTTCAACATTCCAGACTCCCTCCCTGCCCATTTCGGGCTTACCGCCCCCGAAGCCGGGGGCGGGTTGGGATAAGTCTAACGCAGCTTTACTGGCAGGCCAAACATTCTTCGTAATTGTTGTTGGTCGCCGGTACCGCGGCCACCAGCGGCAATTGCGCCTGATCATTGGCCGGCGCCGCCACGCCGAGCGCTGCCTGCGGCGCCACCTTTTCACTGATCGCATCCGCGCGCTGGATCGAAAGGCTGCGGCAGTAATAAAGCGACTTCACACCCTTCTTCCACGCCGTCATGTGGATCTGGTGCAAATCCCGCTTATGCACATTGGCCGGCAGGAACAAATTCACCGATTGCGACTGGCAGATAAAAGGTGTGCGGTCAGCGGCATGTTCCACCACCCAGCGCTGATCCAATTCAAAGGCGGTCTTGAAGATCGCCTTTTCCTGTTCAGTCAGGAAATCCAGATGCTGCACGCTACCCTTATTCACCGTCACGGTGGTCCAGGTATCCTCATCATCACGGCCATGCTTGGCCAATAGCTTCTTCAGATACGGGTTGCGCACAATAAAGGACCCGGACAGCGTCTTGTGGTTATAGACATTGGCCGCAATCGGTTCGATCCCCGGGCTCGCGCCACCGCAAATGATGCTGATGGAAGCGGTCGGCGCAATCGCGATCTTGTTGGAGAATCGCTCCATGAAGCCGTATTCTGCGGCATCCGGGCAGGGGCCGCGTTCTTCGGCCAGCAGCCGGGAAGCGGTGTCAGCCTGGGCGCGGATATGCTTGAACATCCGCATATTCCACACCTTCGCCACCACGCTTTCGAAGGGTACGTTCAGCGCTTGCAGGAAGGAATGGTAGCCCATCACCCCAAGCCCGACCGAGCGTTCCCGCATGGCGCTGTACCGCGCACGGGCCATGGAATCGGGTGCGGTATCAATGAAGGATTGAAGCACATTATCCAGAAAACGCATCACATCGGGGATGAATTGCGCCTCATCCTTCCATTCAAACCAGGTCTCGAGATTGAGCGAGGATAGGCAGCACACCGCCGTGCGTTGTTCCCCATGCTGGTCAATCCCTGTCGGCAGGGTGATTTCCGAGCAAAGGTTGGAGGTTTTCACCTCAAGCCCCGCCAGCTTCTGATGTTCTGGCCGCGCATTATTCACGTGGTCGGAATAGATGATGTAGGGCTCACCAGTTTCGATGCGTGCTGTCAGGATGCGAATCCAAAGCCCCCGTGCGGAGACCTTCTTCATCAGCGCGCCATCCTTGGGCGATACCAGCGCCCATTCCTCATCCGCTTCCACCGCGCGCATGAAGGCATCAGGGATCAGCACACCGTGATGGAGATTGAGCGCCTTGCGATTCGGATCACCGCCGGTCGGGCGGCGCATTTCCAGGAATTCTTCGATTTCCGGATGATTGACCGGCAGATAGCAGGCTGCCGAACCACGACGGAGCGAGCCCTGGGAAATGGCCAGCGTCAGGCTATCCATCACGCGAATGAAGGGAATAACGCCCGAGGTCTTGCCGTTGCGGCCGACCTTTTCGCCAATGCCGCGCAGATTCCCCCAATAGGACCCGATGCCACCACCCTTGGCCGCGAGCCACACATTCTCATTCCAAAGCCCGACAATGCCATCA
>CAMCZJ010000332.1 GCA_945886995.1 Asaia bogorensis | reverse complement strand
ATTCTGAGGAGCGGTTTCGTGCCATGGGGGTGGAGGTGTTGCGCGCGACGGCGCATTTCATTGGGCGGGATGGTTTGGATGTGGGTGGGCGGCGTTTGGTGTTTCGCCGTGCTGTGATTGCCGCGGGGTCGCGGGCGGTGGTGCCGCCGATCCCTGGGCTTGGGCAGGTGCCTTTCCTGACGCATGAGACGATTTTTGATTTGCCTGCCTGTCCTGAACATTTGCTGGTGTTGGGGGGTGGGCCGATCGGGTTGGAGATGGCTTTGGCGCATCGCCGGCTTGGGGCGCGGGTGACGGTGGTGGAGCAGGCGCGGATTGCGTCGCGGGAGGATGAGGAGTGTGTGGCGGTGCTGCGTGCGGCGCTGCTGGCTGAGGGGGTGGAGCTGCGCGAGGGGGTTGGTTTGGCCGAGGTTGCGCCGGCGCCTGGCGGCCTGACGGCGCGGCTGGCGGATGGCTCGCAGGTATGGGCGAGCCATTTGCTGGTGGCGGTGGGGCGTGCCGCGCGGGTTGAGGCGCTTGGCCTGGAGGCGGCGGGGCTGGTGGGTTCGGCGCGCGGGGTTGCGACCAATCTGGCGCTGCGGGCTGAAGGTAATCGGCGCATTTGGGTGGCGGGGGATATTGCTGATCCGGTTGGGCTTGGCCCGCGTGCCTTCACGCATGTGGCGTCCCAGCATGCGGGGATTATTGCGAGGTCCATGCTGTTTCGCCTGCCGGTGCGGCTGGATTACGCGGCCTTGCCGCGGGTGACCTATACCGATCCGGAATTGGCGCAGATTGGCCTGACCGAGGCCGAGGCGCGGGCTGCGCATGGGGAGGTTCGGGTCCTCAGGCGCGGGCTGGGCGAGAATGATCGCTTGGTAGCAGAGGATCGGGCGGAGGGGCTGATCAAACTGATCGCCACACCGCGCGGGCGGCTTTTGGGGGCTTCCGTGGTGGGGCCTCGGGCTGGGGATATTGCGGGGATGCTGGGGCTGATGATTGGGCATCGGCTACCGCTTTCGGCCCTGGCCGGGGTGGTTCTGCCCTATCCGACGGTGCAGGAGGCTGCGAAGCGTGCGGCAGGGGATTTTTATGCGCCGAAGCTGGCTTCCCCCCTGGTCAAACGGCTTTTGGGGTTATTGAAGCACTTGCCCTGAGGCGGTTTCCCTCGCGGGAAATCCAGGCTAATTGCTGTCAACTTAAACTGACACAGGTGTTCCATGGAACGCATCCTTACGGGGCGCTCGGCGCTCGTCACCGGGTCCACTTCGGGCATTGGGCTCGGCATTGCGCTGCTGCTGGCGGAAGCCGGCGCCAGGGTGATGCTGAATGGCATGGGCAAGGCCGAAGACATTGCGGCGGCGCGCGCCAAGGTGGGCACTGCGATGGGCGGCGGTGAGGCGCCCTATTCGGCGGCTGATCTTTCAAAGCCTGCCGGTGTGCGCGCCATGGTGGCGGAAGCGGAAGCCGCTTTCGGTGGCGTTGATATCCTGGTGAATAATGCCGGCATCCAATTCGTGAGCCCCGTTGAGGATTTCCCGGAAGAAAAATGGGATGCGATCATTGCGATCAATATGTCGTCCAATTTCCACGCCATACGTGCCGCGCTGCCGGGGATGAAGAAGCGCGGCTGGGGGCGGATTATCAATATCGCTTCCGCGCATGGCTTGGTGGCCAGCCCCTATAAGGTTGCTTATGTCGCGGCCAAGCATGGTGTGGTGGGCATGACCAAGGTTGTCGCTTTGGAAATCGCCGAGACACCCATTACCTGCAATGCGATTTGTCCAGGCTTTGTGAGGACGCCGCTGGCAGAAGCGCAGGTGAAGCCGCTCGCCGATAAATTCGGCATTTCGGAAGAAGCGGCGCTCCGCGATCATTTGCTGGTGAAGCAGCCGTCGCGCCGCTGGATTGAGGTGGAGGATATCGCACGCATGGCGCTTTATTTGTGCGGGCCGGGTTCGGGCGCAGTTAATGGCGCGGCGCTTTCCATTGATGGCGGATGGCTCGCTGCGTGATGGACGCCAGTACCTCGGCGCAGAAGGGGCCTCAGACCCAGGCAGATGAATTGGCATCGCCGGCTGTTGCCAAGCCGGTAGCGAAGAAGCGCCTTAGTCTTGCACTGCAAGGCGGCGGTACGCATGGCGCCTTCACCTGGGGTGCCATGGAACGGCTGCTGGAAGATGAACGCATAGATTTCGATGGTTTTTCGGGCACATCTGCGGGGGCGATTAATGGTGCCATGGTGGTGCAAGGGCTGATCGAAGGTGGCCCTACCGCCGCGATCAAGGCGCTGGATCGTTTCTGGCGCAGCATGGCCGCCAATTTGGCGGTCAGCCCCTTGCAGGCGCTGCCTTGGGAAAAGGCAATGTGGGGGCATGACCTGACCTGGTCCATCGCCTATCGCACTTTCGATACGCTGTCGCGCGTGTTGTCGCCCTATCAAATCAATCCTTTCCCCATCAATTACAATCCACTCCGCGATGCGCTGAACCAGAGCATTGATTTTGAGCGACTGCGCGAAGAAACCAAGGCGCCGCGGCTGTTCATTTCCGCGACCAATGTGCGCACGGGCAAGCCCCGGGTTTTCACACGACGTGAAATTGACGCAGAGGTGCTGCTGGCTTCCGCCTGCCTGCCGCAGGTTTTCAAGGCGGTGGAAATTGATGGAGAGCCCTATTGGGATGGCGGTTACCTCGGTAACCCGGCGCTATGGCCGCTGTATGAACAGGGCGGGCCGCCCGATATCATGCTGATCCAGTTGAACCCGCAAGTGCGCGAAGAAATGCCGACGAGTGCATCGGATATCGTCAATCGGCTGAATGAAATCACCTTCAATGGCAGCCTGATGGCGGAAATGCGCGCCATTGATTTCGTGCAGCGTTTGCTTGATGCGGGGCGGTTGGAACAGCCGCGCTATCGGCGGCTTTTCATTCATTTGATTGAGGATGAGGATAGGCTGCGGTCCTTCAAGCTTTCGACGAAATTCAATGGTGATTGGGAATTCTTGTGCATGCTGCGCCAATTTGGGCGTGATGCGGCAGAGAAATGGCTGACCGAACATTTTGATAAGCTCGGACGTGAAAGCAGCGTGGATATCCGGGAACGTTTTCTGTGACGGCGAAGGATATTTGGGATGCCAAGACCTATTTGCAGTTTGAGGATGAAAGGCTGCGCCCCGCGCTGGATTTGATTGCGCGGATTCCGCATGAAGCGCCGAAGCTTGTGGTGGATTTGGGCTGCGGTGCGGGTAATGCGCTGCCGGTGTTGGCGGCGCGCTTTCCGACGGCGCGCGTGATGGGCGTGGATGGCAGTGCCGCGATGCTGGTGAAGGCTGCGGCGGCGGGGTTTGAGACGGCGCA
>CAMCZJ010000331.1 GCA_945886995.1 Asaia bogorensis | reverse complement strand
TAGGCAGCACCATAGGCTTCCAGCGCCCAGACTTCCATTTCGCCGAAGCGCTGGCCACCGAACTGCGCCTTACCACCCAGCGGCTGCTGCGTGACCAGGCTGTAAGGCCCGATGGAACGCGCGTGGATCTTGTCATCCACCAGGTGATGCAGCTTCAGCATATAGATGTAGCCAACCGTCACCTTGCGTTCGAAACGCTCACCCGAACGGCCATCATGCAGCCAAACCTGGCCCGAGGTATCAAGCCCGGCCATATCCAGCATGCCTTCAATATCGGCCATGCGCGCACCATCAAACACCGGAGTCGCAATCGGGATGCCCTTCTTCAGGTTCTCGCAAAGCTCCACCAGCTGATCATCCGCCATCGGCGCGATATCGCGTGTGAAGACTTCGTCGCCATAGATATCCTTGAGCTTGGCTTCCAATTCACTGCGGCGCGCGCTGCGATGACGATATTCATCCACCAATTCACCGACCTGACGGCCAAGATTGGCGCAGGCCCAACCCAAATGGGTTTCCAGGATCTGCCCCACATTCATGCGCGAAGGCACGCCAAGCGGGTTCAGCACCAGATCAACCGAAGTGCCATCCTCCAGGAAGGGCATGTCTTCCACCGGCACAACGCGGCTGACCACACCCTTATTCCCGTGGCGCCCGGCCATCTTGTCACCCGGCTGAAGCTTGCGCTTCACCGCGATAAACACCTTGACCATCTTCATCACGCCCGGCGGCAATTCATCGCCACGCTGAACTTTTTCCACCTTGCTCTCAAAACGCTTCTGCAGCCTTTCGATCGCGGCATCGAATTCGCGCTTCATGGCTTCAATTTCGGCCATCGCGGCATCATCCGCGACCGAAATCTGGCGCCAGGTCGCCTTCGCGAATTCATCCAGCACTTCATCGGTGATCACCGTGCCGGCCTTGATCGGCTTGAAGCCGCTTGTGGCCTTGCGGTTCAGCAGGCGTTCGCGCAGGCGCGAATAGAAGGAACGCTCCTGAATCGCCTTTTCATCGTCGCGGTCCTTGGCAAGGCGTTCAATTTCAGAACGCTCGATCGCCATCGCGCGCTCATCCTTGTCAATGCCGCGGCGGGAGAAGACGCGCACATCAACAACGGTACCAGCGACACCCGGCGGCAGCTTCAGCGATGTGTCGCGCACATCGGATGCCTTTTCACCGAAAATCGCGCGCAGCAGCTTTTCTTCCGGCGTCATCGGGCTTTCGCCCTTGGGCGTCACCTTGCCGACCAGAATATCGCCCGGATTCACCTCAGCACCGATATAGACAATGCCGGCTTCATCCAGGTTGCGCAGCGCTTCTTCGCCCACATTCGGAATGTCGCGGGTGATTTCTTCCTGGCCGAGCTTCGTATCGCGCGCCATCACCTCAAATTCTTCGATATGGATCGAGGTAAACACATCATCACGCGCGATGCGTTCGCTGATCAGGATCGAATCTTCGAAGTTATAGCCATTCCAGGGCATGAAGGCGCAAAGCACGTTGCGCCCCAGCGCCAATTCACCAAGCTCGGTCGAAGGACCATCGGCGATGATGTCGCCCACCTTCACCGCATCACCAACCTTCACCAGCGGGCGCTGGTTGATGCAGGTGGATTGGTTGGACCGCATGTATTTGCGCAGCCGATAGATATCAACGCCGCTGGTGGTGCCATCGGCGGAAGTCGCGCGCACCACAATGCGCGCGCCGTCAATCGAATCCACCACACCGTCACGACGCGCCACAATGGTGGCACCCGAATCACGCGCCACCGCGGCTTCCATGCCTGTGCCAACCAGCGGCGCATCAGCACGGATCAGCGGCACCGCCTGACGCTGCATGTTTGAACCCATGAGCGCGCGGTTCGCGTCATCGTTTTCAAGGAAGGGGATCAGCGCAGCCGCAACCGAAACAAGCTGCTTCGGTGAGACGTCAATCGCCGTCACTTCTTCCGGCTTCACCAGACGGAAATCGCCGCCCTGGCGGACCGAGACCAATTCATCCTTGAAGCGGCCATCGCCATCCACATTGGCATCCGCTTGCGCGACAATCAGACGCTCTTCTTCCATGGCGGACAAATAGCGGGAATCGCCCACAATCTGCCCATCCTTCACCAGGCGATACGGCGTTTCGATGAAGCCGTATTTGTTCACCTTCGCAAAGGTCGCGAGTGAATTGATCAGACCGATATTCGGCCCTTCCGGCGTTTCAATCGGGCAGATGCGCCCGTAATGCGTCGGGTGCACATCGCGCACTTCAAAGCCGGCGCGTTCACGCGTGAGACCACCCGGGCCAAGCGCCGAAAGGCGGCGCTTATGGGTCACTTCGGAAAGCGGGTTAGTCTGGTCCATGAACTGCGACAGCTGCGAGGAGCCAAAGAATTCACGCACCGCCGCTGCTGCTGGCTTCGCATTGATCAGGTCATGCGGCATGACGGTGTCAATATCCACCGAACCCATGCGTTCCTTGATCGCGCGTTCCATGCGCAGCAAGCCAACGCGATATTGATTTTCCATCAATTCGCCAACTGACCGCACGCGGCGATTGCCGAGATTGTCAATATCGTCAATCTGCCCGCGCCCATCCTTCAGGTCGAGCAGCACGCGTAGCGTCGCCACGATATCCTGCTTGCGCAGGATGCGTACATAATCCGGCACTTCTTCCAGCGAAAAGCCAAGGCGCATATTCATCTTCACGCGCCCGACCGTGGAAAGATCATAGCGTTCCATGTCGAAGAACAGGCCGCGGAACAGCGCTTCAGCCGTCTCAGGCGTCGGCGGCTCACCTGGACGCATGACGCGATAGATATCCATGAGCGCTTCGTCGCGATTGGAATTCTTGTCCACCGCCAGCGTATTGCGCATCCAGGGGCCGACCGCCTGATCAATGCCCAGCGTCGGCAGGCGATTGAGCCCAATTTCCTCAATCAGGTTCAGCTTCGGCTCGGTCAATTCCTCACCAGCTTCGGCCCAGATTTCCCCGGTTTCCATATTCACCAGGTCTTCCGCCACAAAGCGGCCGAGCAATTCAGCGCGGCTCACCAGCACTTCTGTCGTGCCGGCTTCGGCGATCTTGCGCGCCAGGCGCGGCGTTAGCTTCGCGTCCTTTTCCGCAACCACTACACCGGTGCGCGCGTCCACCAGCGCTTCCGCAAGCTTCACGCCGCGGAAGGAATCAGGATCAAAAGTGCGCGACCAACCCTTGGGGCCGCGCGCAAACACCACCTGGCCATAGAAGGAATTCAAGATTTCCTCGGCATCCATGCCGCGGATTTCATTCAATTCCATCTGCCCGCCACGCTCGGCGCGCTGCATCTCAGTGGCCGCGCTATCCAGCGCGTAAAGCAGCGTGGT
>CAMCZJ010000330.1 GCA_945886995.1 Asaia bogorensis | reverse complement strand
ACCTTCACCTTGCCCGCTGCCGTGGTGGTGGTGGCCATATCCAAGACGAAAGGCAGGTTACGCCCAGCAGGTGCGGCAAAAGCGATGGGATTGGTGCCAAGCACGGGCTTGGCGCCGCGCGTTGGCACCATAGCCACGCCGCGCGTGGCGCTGGTCACCAAGCCAATGGCACCACGCCGTGCCGCGATGCGCGCATAGACGCCCGCCGCGCCAAAATGATGCGAATTGCGCACACCCACCACGCCAATGCCGGCTTCCTTCGCCATATCCACGGCCAGATTCATGCCATAGCTGGAAACCGGGTGGCCAAGCCCCGCCCCTGCATCAATCAGCGCCGTGCAGGCAGTACGGCGTTCAATCTTGGGCCGCGCATTGATCTTCAACTTGCCTTCCTGCAAGCGCTTTTCATAGGTCATCAGCATGGAAATGCCGTGACTATCCACACCGAACAGATCGGTTTCCGTCATGGCTTCGGTGGTGGTGGCGGCCAGATCAGCCTCCATCCCCCAAGACAGCAGAATGGCTTCAATCTGCGCGCGAACCTTCTCAGCGGTAACGTCCATGGTGCTGCCCCCCTCAGGCACTGGCGCGCAGGAAGGGATTGGTCAAATGGCCAATACCAGTGATTTCAATATCTACCACATCGCCGGATTTCACATCCGGTGAGACACCATCTGTGCCCATCCAGATCACGTCACCAGGATAAAGCGTCAGATACCGCGTCATGGCCGCGATGAAGACCGCTGTGGAAAACAGCATATGGCCCGTTTCAAAGCTGGTGGTGATTTCACCATTCAGCCGCACATTGGTGCGCGCCGCTTCCATATCAAAATCGGTTTCAATCCATGGCCCCATGGGCTTGAACGTATCGGTATTCTTGGAACGCCAGAAAGTGCGGTCGCTTTTCTGCCAGGTGCGTTCACTGACATCATTGCCGATGGTCCAGCCCATGATGCAGCTCAGCGCCTCGGCCTCTGAGAGGTTCTTGGCTTTCTTTCCAACTATCGCGACAAGCTCGCCTTCATAGTGAATTTTCTCAGTGGCATCGGCGGGAATGATCACGGTCTCCCCATGCGCAATCAGCGCATTGCTGGCGCGATAGCCCATATCGGGCTTGGTTGGGATATTCGGTACCTCACCGCGCTTGGCGGCACCTTCCTTCACATGCTCCACATAATTCAACCCGGCGCAGTAGAAGGTGCGCGGCATCACGGGCACTTCGATCTTCACCGCCGAAAGATCATGCTTGCGGCTGGTTCTCTCATACCCCTCAAAAGGGCTGCCGGAGACTTCCAGAATGCGGTCGCCTTCCAGAATGCCATAGCGGGTGCGGTCTTCGGCGGTGAAGCGAATCCAGCGCATCATCAGGTCCCCTTACGCGGCCAGGGCGCGCTGGATGAAATCGGATTGGAAGACGCGGTCAGCCATCACCTGGCAGCGCTTCATCAGCCGATGCTCATCCGGCCCGTAATCGGGCAGCGCATTATGCAGCGTGCCAATGTTATCCCAGATCAGCACATCACCCACGCTCCAGACATGGGTATGCAGGAAGCGCGCTTCCAATTGATGCGCAAACAGCGCTTCAAGCACCACATCACTTTCGGCTTCCGAAAGCTCATTGATGCGGATCGCATAGCCTGGATTGCAATAGAGCACCTTCCGCCCCGTGATCGGATGCGTCATGAAAACCGGATGCACAGAAGGCGGGCGCTTGGCGCGTTGCTCTGCTGTCAGTGGTGGGCGCGTGCTGCCGGGGCGCTTGCACATATTGTCCCAGAATTTGTTGAAATCATGCGTGGCCGTTGCAGTGGCGAGCTTTTCTTTGAGCGCCGGGTCCAAGGATTCATAAGCCGCGTGCATATTGGCGAAAACAGTATTGCCCAGCGGCTTGCCATCCCGATGCGGCACCTGATGTGCGTTCAGCACATTCACAAAGCCCATCGTGTCGCGATAGGACATATCCGTGTGCCAATCCTGTCCGGCATCTGCTAGGCCAATCGGCTGCCCGTTTTCGACGATATTCGAAAGTATGCCCACTTCCGGCACATTGGCATCCTGAAATTTGCCGGTCAGCGAGGTTTGAATGCTGCCGAAGCGCAGCGAGAAATCGCGCAGCGCCGCCGGTTCCAGCAATTGGCCCGGAAAGCGCAGCACGCCTCTTTCGCCAAGTGCCCGCAGAATGCCAGCGAAATCCCTATCCGAAAGCGGCTTCGACAAATCAACGCCGGTGACGCTGGCGCCCAGCACCGAATCATTATTGGTGACAGTCAGCATGGCATATCCCTTCTGCAATGGGGGACAGCATCCGCCGCGCGTCCTTGCGCGCCTCGGCATTACGTTCCCCCGGCTTTGTCTCTTGAACAGGATGCTGGCACCGCTTGGCCGCCGCCGGCAAGCCCAGAGGCTTGGCGATCCACCCGCAAGGGCGCATCCTGACCGCCGAGAAGGGGGCAAGCGCCATGCGTTTTACGGGTCAACAGGTTGTCATCACCGGGGCTGCCGGGGTTTACGGGCGCGGGCTGGCGGAAGCCTTTGCGCGGGAGGGTGCGCAATTGCTGCTGACCGATGGCGATGCCGGCGCACTTGCCGCACTCGCCAATGCGTTGCCGCCCGGGCGCGTTGTGCTGCACCCCGCTGATCTGACCGATGACGGCGCGCTTGATGGGCTTATTGCCGCCGCCACCAGCAAGGGCGCGCCGCAGGTGCTGATCAATAATGCCGGCATTTATCCCTTCATTCCCCTCATGGATGTGACGGGCGCGGAATGGGACAAGATCATTGGCGTGAATACCCGCGCACCTTTCCGCCTGATGCAGGGCATTGGCCGCGCCATGGCTGCCGCAGGGCGGGGTTCGATTGTCAATGTCACCTCAGCCGCGGCGGAAGTGCATCGCGGCAATGGCGTGCCTTATGGCGCTTCCAAATGCGCGCTGGAATATCTCACACGCGCCTTCGCGCTCGAACTCGGCCCGTCAGGCGTGCGGGTGAATAGCGCGCGGCCCGGCTTTGCCGAGGGCAGTGCCGGCAATCCCATGCCGGGCGGTTATGCTGAGGCCATTCGCAGCCGTTCACTGATGGGCGCGCTTGGCACGCCGGCGGATTTTGCGGCAGGCGTGATGTTCCTCTGTTCCGATGATGCGCGCTTCATGACGGGATCGGTACTTGATTGCGGCGGTGGCGGGCATATCAATCGCCGCGCTGGTGCGGCAACCGCGGCGCGTGGCTGAAGTTTTGTATTGTAAAGGGAAGAAATCATGATGGATCAAATCAAGGCGGAATTGGCGCCGACGGGCGTTTTGCGCGCCGGCATCAATATGGGGAATTTCCTGCTGGTCACGAGCCGCGCAGAAAA
>CAMCZJ010000329.1 GCA_945886995.1 Asaia bogorensis | reverse complement strand
GGCTGGTGCTGCGCCAGGCGGACGAATTGCAGCATTTTCTCGGCCATCGGGGGTGTCCTTGGTCGCGGTTGAGCCCAGAATGGCCCCATAACCAAATCCAATTCCCAAAGCGAGTCTTTTCTGTGATATAAGGACAGAATATATGACCTAAATAAGATCAGGCATTGCCCTATACCGTTCCTTCGACCTAGCGCGCCCCTAAATTATGACCGGTTCGGACTTTATGCTGTCGCCACCCGCTGCCCACCTTGGCGGAACCGCGCCAGATAGGCCGGCACAATCGCCTCCACCGCCTTGGGTTCAATGCCAAGCGTTTGAAATCCCGAAGCATTGGGTGAAACCACATTATCCTTGCCGAGCAAAATGAGCTGATCACGTGTTAAAGGCGGCGTTGGCAGAAGCTCCCCAAGGCGCGCTTGCAGTCGCACGAAGCCCTCCGGCAGGGCGATCATGGGGCGCCGCCGGCCCGTGACATCCAGGATGTAGCGTAGCACTTGGCGCATGCTCATCACGCGCGGGCCGCCGAGTTCGAAGGTCTTGCCGGCAGCCGCCGGGTCCGCGAGCGCAGCCATCGCGGCATCCGCCACATCGCCCACGTAAACCGGCTGAAAGCGCGTTTCGCCCGCCACCACCGGCATGAAGGGCAGCATGGCGGCAAGCCCGGCGAAGCGGTTGAAGAACTGATCATCCGGCCCAAACACCACGGAAGGGCGCAGAATGATGGCGCTGGGAAAGGCCGCCAGCACCGCGGCTTCCCCAGCCGCTTTGGTTTGTGCGTAAAGGCTGGGGCTTCCGGCATCCGCACCAATCGCGGAAAGATGCAGGAATTGCTTGGCCCCCGCCGCCGCAGCCAGCCGCGCGACGCGCCCGGCGCCTTCGGCCTGGATGCGCTTGAAATCCCCCGCACGGCTTTCGAACAGAATGCCGACCAGGTTGATGACGATATCCGCCCCGGCCACCGCACGGGCTGACGAAGCCTCATCGGTGATGGAGGCCGCGACGGGCGTGAGCTGCCCGACGCCGCCCATGGTGCAAAGCCGCGCGGCGCGTTCGGTATCCCGCCCTGCAATCCGGATGCTATGGCCCGCTGCCGCCAGACGCTGCACGATATGGCGCCCGATAAAGCCGCCGCCGCCAAAAACTGTCACAAGCATTGCCCAAATCCCTGACTTCTCTAGCCAGATATGGGGGAGCCTCGGCGTGGCGGGAAGGGTGGGCGATCAGGCGCTCAGCATACCCACCGCCAGACCGATCAGCATATTCAACAGGATGGAGGCCAAAACGGCGGAAAAGCCCAGCATCCGCGCCTTCACCGGTGCCACGGGAAACAGCCGCTGCGCGCCATCATAGAACAGGTAAAGCGTGTAAAGTGCCCCCACCAGCGCGAGCAGCCCGCCAATCGAAGGCACAATCAACGCCAATCCACCCACCCAGGCGCCGGTGGGTGCAAAAGCGGCCAGCTTCATCCCCGCATTGCTATCCGGCGTGGCACCAAAGCGCGCGGCCAAGGGCGGCATGATCTTGCCCATGATCAGTACACTCACCACCGCAATGGCATAGCTGATCAGCAATTCCGCGAAATTCGGCACGTTTCCGCCAACAAAGATACCGATGGCGCTGGCAATGGACGGAAGCGCGGCCAAGGGCAGCACATAACCGGCGAATACCCCGCCAAGCGTCATGGGCTCTGCCGCAATCCCATCCCAGGTTTTGCCGGGTTCCATCAAAAGGCCCTTTGCCTTGGCGATGGTATTCATGCCGCTGCCTCCCGCATTCGTTTGGGGGATATTGCGCTGGCCTTTGCCGCGCGGGCAAGCCATGGGTGGTGGCAGGCGGGCGCCGCTTCTGTCAGTTTCAGCCCATGGCCGATTCGCTTCCCCGCTGGCGCGACAAGCGCTTCCTTGTGCTGCTGGCGCTTGGTTTTGCCGCGGGCGTGCCGCTGCCGCTTTCGGCCTTCACGCTCAGGCAATGGCTGGCGGAATCCAATCTTTCGCTTGCTGCCATCGGCTTCACGGCGCTGATCGGGCTGTCCTATTCGCTGAAATTCCTCTGGTCGCCGTTGATAGACCACAGCCCGCCGCCCTTCTTCCGCGCGCTGGGGCGCCGGCGCGGCTGGCTGCTTTCCATCCAAATCCCGCTGATTGGCGCCATCATCGCGCTCGGCCAGACCAATCCGGCGCTGGATGTGAGCCTGACGGTGACGGTGGCTGTGGCGGTCGCTTTCCTGTCCGCCAGCCAGGATATTGTGATTGACGCCTTTCGTATCGAAAGCCTGGAGGAAGCGGATCAAGGCTATGGCTTGGCCTGCTATGTTTGGGGCTATCGCGGCGCGCTGCTGGCTGCGACCGCGGGCGCGCTGGCCATGGTGGAATTCGCTGGCTGGGCCTTCGCCTTTGCCGGCTGCGCGGCGATGGTCGGGCTTGGCGTTATTGCTGTGCTATTTGCTGCCGAACCCGCGCGCCAGGGGGGTGCTGCGCCGCAAGGCTGGGTGGCGCGGCTGCGCTATGCGGTGATTGATCCCTTCGCGGATTTCATGCGTCGGCGCTATTGGTTCGCGATCCTCGCCTTCATTGCCCTGTTCAAGCTGGGCGAGGCTTTGGCCGGTATCATGACCGCGCCATTTTATCGCCAGCTTGGCTTCACCCGCCTGGAAGTGGCGAGCGTTGCTTCTGTCTTTGGACTTGTCGCGACGCTTGCTGGCGCGCTTGCGGGCGGCTGGCTGGTGGCAAAGCTTGGCACCGGGCGCGCTTTGATCCTGACCGGGATCACGCAAATGCTCTCCAACCTTATGTATGTCGCGCTGGCCTTCGCGGGGCATGATATCCGCATGCTGTTCGCGCAGGTGGGGGTGGAGAATTTTACCGATGGCCTCGCGGATGCGGCCTTTCTTTCCTACCTTGGCATGCTGACCAGCCGCAGCTTCACCGCCACGCAATATGCGCTGCTGTCATCACTGGCGGCGGTGCCCTTGCGCACTTTGGGGGCGACGTCCGGCGTGCTCGCGGAAGGCCTTGGCTGGCCGTGGTTTTTTGTGCTGACAACTGTTGCCGCGTTGCCCGCCATGGCGATCATGCTTTGGCTGCTGCGCCGCCTGCCGCCCAAAACTGAAGGAGCCGCCACATGACCAGCCCCTTCCTACCCGTTGACCAGGCCGTTCAGGGTTGATCCCCCAACCTGCCGGGCGTATGGCGCGAGGCATCGCTTGCACGGATCCCTGCCATGACTGATGTGATCGCGCCGCGCCGCGCGCTGCTTTCCGTTTCCGACAAAACCGGGCTGATTGAATTTGGCCGTTTCCTGGCGGCGCGCGGGGTGGAGATTCTCTCCACCGGCGGCACTGCCAAGGCGCTGCGCGAGGCGCG
>CAMCZJ010000328.1 GCA_945886995.1 Asaia bogorensis | reverse complement strand
AAACCGCCAAAGGGCGCGAAGACTTCCGGGTAGCTTTCATTCCCGCCAAGCCCAAGGCCAACCGCGATATTCAGCGCGAATTGATGCCCGCCATGCGGCACGCAACGCCGGGGCGACCAACCATGGCGCACGAGCATCTCGAGCGTGCGGAGATATTCCACCAAGCCATAGGAAAGCGCTGGGTCGAATTGCAGAATATCGCGATCAGGTCTGAGCCCACCATGGCGGATCAGATTGCGCGCATCCAGCATGGAGAACAGATTCTCGCCCGTCGCAATCGGCGGCATATATTGTTCAGCCAAAGCGGCATGGGTTGAATAATCCAAGGGATCAAGCGGTTCTTCATACCAGCGGAGCCCAAATGGTTGCAGCGCCGCGCCATAAGTCAGCGCCGCATGCAGGCCAAAGCGGCCATTCACATCCACGGCCAAGCGCGATCCATCACCGCCGAGTAGCTTCACCACCGCTTCAATGCGCGCCAAATCCTCGGTCAAGGCGTCCTTCATGGATGTGCCGGGCGCACCGCCAATCTTCATTTTGACGGTGGTGTACCCCATACCCAAATAGCGTTTCATTTCCTCAACCAAAGCATCCACGCCCTTGCCAGGATAATAATAGCCGCCTGCGGCATAGACCCAGGCGCTGTCATCCGCCTGACCGCCGCGATAACGATCCGCGAGCAAACGCCACAGCGGCACGCCTTCAAGCTTTGCCGCCGCATCCCAAAGCGCCATATCCAAAACGCCAACGGCGACGGAACGATCCCCATGCCCGCCAGGCTTTTCATTGCGCATCATCGCACCCCAGGCGCCGGTGGGGTTGAGGCCGCCTTCGCTGCGGGCCAATTCCGCTTCCGTCGCTGCTTGCAGCCGGGGTATGAAGCGTTCCGCGAGCAAGCCAGGCTGCGCATAACGGCCATTGGAATTGAAGCCATAGCCTGTGGCGCTTCTGCCCGCGCCATCTTCCACGGTGATGGCCACGACACTCGCTGTCATTTTCGAAAAATCAATGTAGGCATTGGCAATCGCGCTGCTGATGGGCACCACGCCCTGGCGGATGGAGGCAATACGCATCTTGTGTTCCTGGCTTGAGGAGCTGAGAAATCATGGCTCGGGCAGTTAGCCGAGCAATCTGCCGATCACGCGCGCAGTATAATCCACCACCGGGATCACCCGGCCGTAATTGATACGCGTGGGGCCAATCACGCCAATGGCGCCGACGATCTTTTCCTGCCCATTGCGGAAGGGTGCCACCACGACCGAAAGCCCCGCAGTATCGAACAACCCGCTTTCGGCGCCGATGAAAATCTGCACGCCTTCACCGCGCTGCGCCAATTCCAGCAGGCGCAGCATGGTTTCCTGCGCTTCCAGCCTTTCAAACAGCCGCTGGATTTCCTGCACCTGCGCCGCCTGATCCAAATTCTGCAACAGCCGCGACTGGCCGCGCAAAATCAGTGACCCGCCACCGCCGCCGGACCAGGTGGCAAGCCCGGCGGAGATCACCTGCTCTGTCAGCGCATCAAGCGCGGTGCGATCGGCGGCAATTTCCTCGGCCACATGGGTGCGGGTTTCTTCCAAAGTGCGGCCAGCAAGGCGTGCATTCAGATAGTTCGATGCCTGCGTCAGCGCCGAGGGCGGCAAGCCCGCCGGCACCTCAATCACGCGGTTTTCCACCTGCCCGCCTTCATGCACCAGCACCACCAGCGCCCGGCCCGGGCCAAGGGCCACGAATTCAATATGGCGTACGGGATTTTCCGTTTTCGGCGCCACCACCAGCCCTGCCGCCCCCGCAAGGCCCGAAAGCATCAACCCGGCCTCAGCGAGCGTTTCCTGCAAGGACCGGCCCGATGCCGCGCAGCGCGCCGCAATTGCGTCCCGGTCTTCTTCACCCAGCGCGCCAAATTCCAGCAAGCCATCCACGAAAAGCCTAAGGCCACGTTCGGTCGGCAGGCGACCAGCCGAGGTATGCGGCGCGTAAAGCAGGCCGGCATCTTCCAGATCCGCCATGGCATTGCGGATGGTGGCCGGGGATAAGCCCAGCGGCAGCCGGCGCGATAGGGTGCGGGACCCCACAGGTTCCCCCGTCGCGACATAGGTTTCCACCAATTCGCGCAGGATGAGCGCCGAGCGACTATCCAGCCCGGCATAGACCGGCAGGCCAGGCGCGAGCTTCGCGGGCGTATGGGTCACGGGCTGTGGTCCCGATTTGGCATGACCCGAGTATGGGGCCTGGGCTGGGCGCGTCAACGGGTTAGCAAGCCGGGGAGGCCTGTGCTAACCGCGCGCCCATGACCAGACCCTCAGGCCGCGCCCCCGGCGCGCTTCGCACCGTTTCCATCCAACCCGGCGTCGCCCGCCATGCCGAAGGTTCCTGCGTTATTCGCATGGGCCTGACCGAGGTGCTGTGCACCGCGAGCGTTGAAGGCAAGGTCCCGCCCTTCCTGCGCGGCCAGGGCCAGGGCTGGGTCACGGCAGAATATGGCATGCTGCCGCGCGCCACCCATACGCGTAGCGACCGGGAAGCCGCGCGCGGCAAGCAATCCGGCCGCACGCAGGAAATCCAGCGCCTGATTGGGCGCAGCCTACGCGCCGTGACGGATTTGAAGGCAATGGGGGAGATGACCATCACGCTCGATTGCGATGTGCTGACCGCCGATGGCGGCACGCGCTGCGCTTCCATCACCGGTGCTTGGGTCGCGCTGCATTTGGCGTTTGAACATTGCAAGCGCATGAACATCATCACGCGCAATCCGCTCAAGGATCAGGTGGCGGCGATTTCTTGCGGCATTTATCAGGGCGTGCCCGTGCTTGACCTTGATTATGATGAGGACAGCAAGGCCGATGCAGATGCGAATTTCGTCCTCACAGCCTCGGGCGGGATTGTTGAAATTCAGGGCACTGCCGAAGGCGCGCCCTTCACGGAAGCCGATTTGCAGGCGCTGATGGGCCATGCGCGCGAAGGCACCGCAGCGCTTTTCGCCAAGCAGCGGCTTGCGGTGGATAAGTGATGGCGCAGCGGCGCCTGCACCGGGGGGAGAAGATTATCATCGCCTCCCACAACGCCGGAAAGCTTCGCGAAGTGGCGGCATTGCTCGCGCCGCACGGCATTGAAGTGACCAGCGCCGGCGCGCTTGGCCTGCCGGAGCCCGAGGAGACTGAGACCAGCTTCCTTGGCAATGCGCGCATAAAGGCGCATGCGGCGGCGCGCGCGGCGGGGATATCGGCGCTTTCCGATGATAGCGGTTTTTCCGGTACCGCCCTTGATGGCGCGCCGGGGGTTTATACCGCCGATTGGGCCATGCGCCCGGAAGGTGGGCGGGATTACGCGCTTGCCATGGGCAAGGTGCATGACCTGGCCAAGCATGCCCCGGACCGC
>CAMCZJ010000327.1 GCA_945886995.1 Asaia bogorensis | reverse complement strand
TCCGCGCCCACCACCGGGGTCAGCAGCTTCTGCGCCACTGGCGCCAGCATGGGCACGATGATGAAGGCAATTTCGAAGAAATCTAGGAAGAAGGCCAGGAAGAAGACCAGCAGATTGACCGCGATCAGGAAGCCCCAAACGCCGCCTGGTAGGCTGGTCAGCCCATGTTCCACCCAAAGATTGCCATCCACGCCGGCAAACACAATGGAAAAGCAGGTCGCCCCCACCACGATGAAAGCGACCATGGAGGTGATGCGCATGGTGGCGCGCATGCCTTCCACAATCAGATCATGCAGAGGCTTGTCCTGCCAGGCACGCCAGCAGAGCCAAATGACCGATGCGAAGAATACGGAGAAGCTGATGCGAAAAGGCACAGTCTTCATGCCGACCGTGTAGGCAGCGACCAGACAGCAGGCTACGGCGATCAACCCGGCGGCATAGGCCGTTTGATCCATCTTGGTCATTTTTGTATTGCGCAACACGGCCAGGATGATGGCGCCAACCGTGCCCAGCGCACCGGCTTCGGTTGGCGTTGCCAGACCAAGCATAATGGTGCCGAGCACCAGGAAGATCAGCACGGCAGCGGGGATGATGCCCCACATGCATTTGATCAGCAGCGGCCGGCCCGTGAGGGTGCGCGGCACTGGCGGCAAATCCTGCGGGCGAATGATGGTCAGGAACCAGGTATAAAGCGCGAAAAGCGCAATCTGCAGAAGCGAAGGCCCCCAAGCGCCGAGGTACATATCGCCCACAGAGCGGCCCAATTGGTCAGCCAATACCACCAGCACCAGCGAAGGCGGCACCAGCTGCGTAATGGTGCCGGATGCCGCCAGCACGCCGGTGGCATACCGTATGTTATAATTGTAGCGCATCATCACCGGCATGGTGATCAGCGCCATGGCAATTACCTGCGCGGCCACGGTGCCCGTGATGGCGCCAAGGATGAAGCCCACGATAATGACCGAATAGCCAAGCCCGCCCTTCATCGGGCCGAACAACTGGCCCATGCTTTCCAGCATGTCTTCCGCCAGCCCGCATTTCTCCAATATCGCGCCCATGAGCGTGAAGAAGGGAATGGCGAGCAGCAAATCATTGGCCAGGATACTACCGAAAATGCGCCCCGGTATGGCTTGCATGAAGTCCAGGGTGAAAAAGCCCTGCGCCATGGAAATCATGCCGAAGAACAGGCCCACGGACGCGAGCGAAAACGCCACCGGAAAGCCAATAATCAAGAATACCACCAGCCCCGCGAACATCAGGGGCGGCATCCACTCCAAAGGTATCATTGCACTGGCCTCTCGTAATGGGCTTCAAGGTCGGGGATGTCATAGCCCCGCAACGCGGCAACGCGCTTGATGAGTTCCGAAATGCCTTGCAGCGTCAGCAGCCCAAAGCCCAGCGGGATCAGGAATTTCACCGGCCAGCGCAGCAAGCCGCCGGCATTGCTGGACCATTCGCCCATATGGAAGGACTGCATAAAGAAGGGCCAGGAAAGCCAGCCAATCAGGATGCAGGCCGGCAGCATGAAGACGATAATGCCCGCGATATCGAGCTTTATCTGCCCACGCCGCGATAGCATCATGTACAGGATATCTACCCGCACATGTTCATTGCGCTTCAGCGTATAGCTGGCGCCAAGCATGACGATGGCGGCGTACATATACCACTGCGCTTCAAGCCAGGCGTTGGAGCTTATGTCGAAGCCGTAGCGCATCATGGCGTTGACGGAACTGACCAGGACGGCGAGCAGCACAAGCCAGTCGCAGACCTTGCCGATATTCTGATTGATCCAGTCGACAAAGCGACTGAACGCCAAGAGTGGCGCCATGAATCGTATACCCCCTGTTTGAATCTCTGTCCCGCTCGGGAGGCGGGATTCTTTACTGATTGGTGACACGCTAACGGAGGCTCACGCAAAAGGAAACTGCCCCAAACGGCTGCCTGGGTGAGAATTCGGTAACCCGCCCCCTTTCGCGCTTGGCCATAGCCCTGTCAGGATGGCTTCCGTCGAGGCTGGGGACGAACCCAGCCCGGCCAAAGCAGGAGGAAACCATGAACCGTCGCCAGATCCTCGCAGCCGGGGCAGCCATGCTTGCCGCCCCCGCCGCGCGCGCCCAGGCTTTCCCGACACGCCCCATTACCATCATCGCCGCAGGTGCTGCCGGTGGCCCGACCGATACCATCACCCGGATCGTGGCCGATAATCTTGGCAGACATATCGGCCAATCCGTGGTGGTGGAATCCATTGGCGGTTCCGTGGTGGGGCCGCAGCGCCTCGCGCAGGCTCGCCCTGATGGCTATACGCTGATGATCAACAATATCGGCATGGCCGCGAGTGCGACCCTTTACCGGCGCTTGCCCTATCAGGTGCCGGGCAGCTTTGCGCCGCTCGGCATTGTCTCCGACGCTGCCATGACAGTGATCACCCGGCCCGATTTCCCTGCCGCCAACCTGCGCGACTTGATGGCGGAAATGGGCCGCAAGGGCGATGTGATCAATCTGGCGACCGCGGGCATTAGCTCGGCAGCCAATCTATGCGGGCTATTGGTGCAGCAGGCCGCTGGCGCCAAGGCAACGACCGTGGTCTTTCGTGGCACCGCACCCGCCATTGCCGAACTCATGGCCGGGCGGATTGATGTGCTCTGCGATCAGGCGACGAATACCGTACCCTATATCCGCGACAATCGGGTGAAGGTTTTTGCCGTGAGCAGCACAGCCCGCCTTGCTGGCCTGCCAAGCGTGCCCACGACTACCGAGGCTGGATCGCCCGGTATCGCCATGTCCACCTGGCACGGGCTTTACGCCCCCGCCGGCACGCCGGAGCCGATCCAGGAACATATCTCAGCCGCGCTGCGCCTGGCTTTGCGTGAAGAAAGACTGCGTCAGCGCTTCGCTGATCTGCTGACCGATGTGCCTTCTGATGAGCGCGCTTCCATCGTCTTCCATCGCCGCTTCGTGGCCGAGGAAGTGGCGCGCTGGCGACCAATTATTGAAGCCGCCGGCGCTTATGCGGATTAAGCGGGTCGGGAGGGGCGTGATCCAAGAGGCCGGATCACGCCTTTCAAGCGGGCGACTACTCAGCCGCCGCCTTTTCTTCTTCTTCGGTCACATCGCCGGAGAGCATCTTCTCAGACAGTACGACGGCCTGGCCACGAATGCGCTGTTCGATGGAAGCCGCCATATCCGGATGTTCGCGCAGGAAGTTCTTGGCGTTTTCGCGCCCCTGACCGATGCGCTGACTATCGCAGGAGAACCAGGCGCCCGATTTCTCAACGATATTGGCCTTCACGCCAAGGTCAATCAATTCACCAAGCTTGCTGATGCCCTCACCATACATGATGTCGAACTCGACCTCTCGGAAGGGGGGCGCCATCTTGTTCTTCACCACCTTCACGC
>CAMCZJ010000326.1 GCA_945886995.1 Asaia bogorensis | reverse complement strand
GTGCAGGACAGGATCACGCGATGCAGCAGCGCTTCGGGCTTTTGCGTTGGGTGCAGCTTGTCGCCATTTTCATCGCGCAGCCGCTCACCGCCCGTGCAAAGCGGGATGAACCAGTCGCTGCGCATTTGCACATCATCGTTCAGCGCCTTCATCTGCTGGTAGTTGAAGCGGTGCTTGCTCTCGGGGCCGCGCGCTGCCCAGATCAGGGTTTCATGCGCATTGGTGAAGCGCCGCCCCCGGAAATTCGGCATGGGGTTGGCCTTGCGCCAGATCACATCATTCAGAATCCAAAAGCCAAGATCCTGTAGCGCTACCCCCAGCCGGAACACGTTGTGATAGGCGCCCATCACCCAAATCGTACCATCCTTGCGCAAGACGCGGCGGCATTCGGTCAGCCAGGCGCGGGTAAAGGCGTCATAGGCGGCCAGATCGGGGAAGCGATCCCAGGCATCATCCACGCCATCCACAATGCTTTCATCCGGGCGGCGCAATTCGCCCTTTAACTGCAGGTTATAAGGCGGGTCAGCAAAGATCGCATGCACGCTCGCCGGCGGCAGGCGGCGCAGCATGGCAATCGAATCCCCGACCAGAACCTGGTCCAAGAGCAGCTCTAGCTGCGTTCCCACCGTGAAATCCCTTGTAGATTGCGCAAGAATCGCCCGCCCGAGCAGCCCGGTCAAGTCAGTTTCAGAACGGCCTGGTCAACCGGGCCAAAACCACGCCGGTGATGGGGGGAGGGGCCGAGCCTTGCCAGCGCTTCCCGATGCGCCGCTGTTGGGTAGCCGGCATGGCGGGCAAAGCCGTAATCGGGCCAGCGCGGATCAAGAAGCCGCATGGCCCGATCACGCAGCACTTTCGCGATGATCGAGGCACCAGCGATGGAAAAGCTGAGCCCATCCCCACCCACCACGCAGCGCACCGGGCAGGCCAAAGGCGGCGGCTGATTGCCATCCACCAAAGCATGATCCGGGGTGCGGGGCAGCTTCGCCACCGCGCGGCGCATGGCAAGATGCGTGGCGCGCAGGATATTGACCCGCCCGATTTCAGTGGCTGAGGCCGCGCCGACACCGATTTCAACCAGCCCCTGTGCCTCGGCTTCGCGGAGCGCCACAAAGGCAGCATCCCGCGCCGCTTCCTTGAGCTTCTTGGAATCCTGCAAAAGCGCCGCAAGGCTGTCTGGCGGTGGGGCCAGAAACACCAAGGCAGCGGCCAGCACTGGCCCGGCGAGGGGGCCGCGCCCTGCCTCATCCACCCCGGCGACACGGCCACCAAGCGCCGCTTCCAGGCTGAAATCGGGGCGCGTCATCATGCTTTGGTGCGTGGCAGCAAAAGCCAGCCCGCCAGACCCAGTAGCAGGCTGCCCGCCAGCACAGCGAAACCGGCGCGATAGGCTGCCTCAGGCCGCGCGGCTTCCTCCGTGGGAAAGAAACCGATCACGAGGCCCACCAGCAACGGCAGCAGGGAAGACCCCAGAACCTGCGCCATATTCACCGTACTCGCGCCGCGCCCGACCAGATGGTCCGGGAACAGCAGCCGCGCTTCCGTCACCAGCAGCACCGGATAGCTGGAGAACAGCACCAGCCCCGCCAGCAGGCCAAGCGCCACCGGCAGGGGTGGTGCCGGCCAAAGGGCCAGGGCCACCAGCGTCAGGGCGGAAAGCGCCGTGCCCGCGCTGATCATGCCAGCGCGCGGGAAGAAGCGCCGCTCCAAGGGGCCAACCAGCAAAAGCCCGATTGGCATGGCAAGGCCCATGGCCGCGAGCGCCAACCCACGTTCATTCGCGCCCAAGCCATGCACATCGGCGAAATAGGGCCCGGCCCAAAGCCCGATCACCGTCGCGGCGGCTGCATAGGCGACCAGATGCAAAGCCAGAACCCGCGCAAGCCCTGGCAGGCGCCAGATGGAAAACTGCCCACGCAAGGCTTCCATCAGGCTTTCCGCCCGGCGCGCGGGGGCGGGGCGGTCCGGCGGGTCATTCTGCACCAATCGCCACCAAACCAACGCGGCAAGCCCCGTCAGCAGCGCTGAGACCAGAAAGGCTTCCCGCCAGCCGAGCCAGCCGGCCAACCAGGCCAGCGGCGCGCCCGCCAGCAAGATCCCCATCTGGGACAGGGCAAAAACCCGCGAGAGCGCCAGGGTCATGTCACCGCCGCCATACCAGCGCGCGCAGAGCACCACCGCCGACATGAAAGATGCGGCACTGCCAATGCCGATCAAGGCGCGCGCCACAAGCAGTGTGGTGCCATCCGTGGCAAGGCTTTGCAGAACCAGGCCAAGCACGGCGATGGCACTCAACAATGCCACCACCAGCCGCGGGCCAAGCCGATCCAGCGCAATGCCAACGGGAAGCTGCATCACCAAAAGCGCGGCGAAGAACATGCCATTGGCCGCGCCCAGCATGGCGGGGGAGAGCGCGAGATCGGCGCTCAATTCCGGCGCAATCACGCCAAGCGCGCTGCGATGAAACTGGCTGAGCCCGGTGAGAAGTGCCAGCGCCAGAATCAGCGCCGCGCCGGGGGAAAGCCGTGCCATGCGGCGCGCTTCGGCCTATTCCGCTTTGGCGCCGGATTGGCGCACCGCGTCGCGCCAGCGCTGGCTTTCGCCGGCCACAAAGGCAGGCAATTCCGCGCGCGGGATGGGCATGGGGTCAAAGGCGCGTTCGGTGAAAAGCCGCGCCATTTCGGGGCTGGCGAGGGCTTTGGCCGTCTCAGCCTCGATCCGTGCCAGCACCGCATCCGGCGTGCCGCGCAGCGCGAAAAGCCCGGTCCAATTCACCGAAAGAAAGCCCGGCAGCACACTGGCGATGGGGGGCACACCGGGAAGCGCGGCATTGGGCGCGGCTGAGGCAACGCCCAGCGCCCGTATGGCGCCGCCGCGGATTTGCGGGAGCGCGGTGCCAAGCCCATCAAACATCATCGGCACATTGCCCGCGACAAGATCCGTCATGGCCGGCGCGCTGCCGCGATAGGGGATATGGGTCATCTCCGCGCCAATGGCGGCGCGGAACATCTCGCCCGTCAGATGCAGTTGAGACCCCGTGCCGGAAGAACCAAAGGCCACCTGCCCGGGCCTGGCGCGGATATGGGCGATCAGCGCCGGCAGATCGGTGAAGGGCAGGGCACGCGGATTGACCACCAGCACATTGGGCTGCTGCGCCAGCATGGCCATTGGCAGGAAATCCGTATCGGGATCAAAGGCCAGTCGCTGATACAGCGCTTTATTGATGCAAATCAGCGAAGCTGTCGCGACCAAAAGCGCATGGCCATCGGGCTCAGACCGCGCAAAAGCCTCGCCAGCCACGGTGCCGCCGGCGCCGCCGCGATTGTCAATCACGACTGGCTGCCCAAGGGCCACGGACAGCCTTTCGCCGAGGGCGCGGGCCAGGATGTCGGTGGTGCCGCCGGCGGCGAAGG
>CAMCZJ010000325.1 GCA_945886995.1 Asaia bogorensis | reverse complement strand
GCCGAGTGCGGCAAGGTCGAAACGATCCAAAATTCGCGCTATTTGCGCCATGGCGAAACCCATGGAATTGGGCGGCGTCTGGCGCAGTTCAAAACCGCGATAGGGCACAGCGATGGGCGGCGCGATGAGCGCTGTCACGGCGGCCAGATCAGCCGCACGCACCAAGGCGCCGGCCTTTTCCAGATCAGCAGCCAATATCGCGGCAAGCCTGCCCTGATAGAAATCCTGCGGCCCTGCTGAAGCCAGGCGTTGAAGCGTCGCCGCCAAGGCAGGCTGCACCAGCAAATTCCCCAAAGCGGGCGGCTTGCCTTCGGGCAGAAACAGCGCAGCGCTCAGCGCATCGGGGGAAAGCCGCGCGCGGTTCTCTCCAGCGAAATGGCGCAAAGCATGGGTCGCCGCAAAACCATCGCGCGCTGCTTCAATCGCGGGGCCGAATAGCGCGCCCCAGGGCTTGCTGCCTTCCGCGCCATGCAGCGCGGCAATCCCGGCCACCATGCCGGGCGTTTGGATGGACAGCGGGCCATGCACAGGAATGCCACCCGCCGCGCGATAATGCGCAATGGTGGCCGCCGCCGGCGCCGCGCCGGTGCCGTTATAGGTAGTGCTGACGCCGGTTTTCGCATTCCAGGCATGGTAGAAACCATCGCCACCCAGCCCCGACATATGCGGTTCCACCACGCCGAGCGTGAGGGCAATCGCCACCGCCGCATCGGCTGCATTGCCGCCGGCGCGCAGAATCTCCATCCCGGCCGCAGTCGCCACAGGATGGTTGCTCGCCACCGCCCCGCGCCGGCCCATGATCAATGGGCGCCGCGCGCGAAGTCCTTCATAAGCCATGGTTCAGCCCCCGAGATTCATGCGCGAGACTATCGGCGCCCAGCGCGTCACTTCCGCCTGCACATGCGCTGCCGCAGCGGCGGGGGAAGGGTCGGGCCAGGTTTCCACACCCGCCGCTGCCAGGCGCTGCTTCACCGCCGGATCGGCAACCGCACGCAGCGCCGCCCCACGAATGGGGGCCAGCACTTCTTCCGGCGTGCCGGGCTTCGCGAACAATACCTGCCAGGCCGTAACTTCATAGCCAGGCACACCAACCTGCGCGAGTGCGGGCAGCCCAGGCACAAGATCGGATGATGTGGCGGAACTCACGGCCAAGCCCCGCACGCGGCCATCGCGCATCAGCGGTGTCAGCAGGGTTGGGCTATCAATGGTCAGGTTCATCCGCCCCGCGAGAAGATCCTGCACCGCATTGGCCGCGGTGCGATAAGGCACGATGGTAAAGCTGGTGCCGGAAAGCTGACGGAACAACTCTCCCGCCAGATGATTGGTCGCACCGGGATTGGTCGCGCCGTAATTCGCTTCCTCTTTTTTTTGCGACAGCCAAGCGAGGAGCGAAGGAACATCGCGCGCCGGCACATCCGGATGCACCGCCAGCACAAAGGGTTGCCGGCCCACCAGCGCAAGCGGGATGAAATCCGTCACGGGGTCATGCGGGAAATTCGGATAAATCGCCCGCATCACCGGATGGTTATTGGTGCCAATGAAAATCGTATTGCCATCGGCGGGCAGGCGATGAAACGCCGCGGCACCCACGGTGCTGCCCGCACCCGCGATATTTTCTGGCACCACCGGGCGGCCAAGCTGGGTTTGCAAGGCATCCGCCAGGATGCGCCCCACCACATCCGTCACGCCGCCGACGCCCACGGGGATGATCATGCGAAGTGGCCGCGCCTGGGCGAAAGCGGGGGCGGCCAAGCCAAGTGCAGCAGCGGAGAGCAGGGAACGACGCAGCATGGGGGGACACCCTTCGGTTTTGCCAAGCCGCAACCCTAGCCTGCCCTGCGCGTTCTGCCAGCCCTAAGGCGCTTGTCTTTCCAAGCCCAGCTTTTCAGGCTTAGCTTCTTCTCAAAACAGGGGGCGCGACATGGCGAGCATTGTTCTGATCCACGGGGCCTATCAGGGCGGCTGGATTTGGCGCTTCGTCGCCGAACGGCTCCGCTCTGCGGGCCATGATGTGCATGCGCCAACGCTGGATGGCTGCGCCGAACGCCGCCACCAGATGCGCGCGGGTATTGATACCGAAAGCCACGGCCAGGAAATTGCCGAATATCTCTATTACCATGATTTGCGCGATGCAGTGCTGGTGGGCACCTCAGCCGGCGGCATGGTGATGGCGGCGGCGGCGGAACGTGCGCGTGAACGCATTGGGCGCCTGGTCTTTGCCGATGCACTGGCGCTGATGGATGGCGAGAAGATTCGTGACATCGTGACCCGCCCTGCCGCCATCAACACGGATATCGCGTTGGGCCCGGGCCGGGAGGATGCGCTGGGCCGCCTGTTTCTTGGCATGGATAAGGAGCTGGCCGAATGGGCGGCGGATCGCATGACGCTGCATCCCATCAACACCTTCACCCAGCCTGTGAAGCTACCAAGCTTCTGGCAGCAATCCTGGCAGGCTTCCGTGATCTATTGCCCGCAGGCGGCCAATCCAGGCGAGGCGCATCAGCGCCGCTGTGCGGAGAAACTCGGCGCGCGCTGGCATGTGATTGACACGGGCCATTACCCCATGCTGACCACACCGGATGAGCTTGCGCGCATCATCATCTCCGGCTGAGCCTTACGATCTTGCCGTCATTGGTGGCGGCATCAATGGTGCGGGCATTGCGCGTGATGCTGCGGGCCGCGGGCTTTCCGTGGTGCTGTTTGAGAAGGGTGATCTCGGCGGCGGCACTTCGGGCAATTCCACCAAGCTGATCCATGGTGGCCTGCGCTATCTGGAACATTACGAATTCCGCCTGGTGCGTGAAGCGCTGATTGAACGCGAAATCCTGCTGGGCATCGCGCCGCATATCATCTGGCCGCTGCGCTTTGTGCTGCCGCATCACCAGGGCCTCAGGCCCGCCTGGCTGCTGCGGCTTGGGCTGTTCTTGTATGATCATCTCGGCGGGCGGAAGGCGCTGCCGGCAACCAAGCGGATTGACCTGACACGTTCACCGCTTGGCGCGCCGCTCAGCCCCGGGCATCGCATCGGCTTTGAGTATTCCGATTGCTGGGTGGAGGATTCACGCCTCGTGCTGCTAAATGCCAAGGATGCGGCGGAACGCGGTGCGGCCATTCACCCGCGCATGGCAGTGACTGCCGCGCGACGGGAAGGCGCGCTGTGGCATATCACCGGTGAAGGCCGTAATGGGCGGGACGAATTTCACGCACGCATCTTGGTCAATGCCGCCGGCCCTTGGGTTGGCGCGGTGCAGCATGCGGTGATGGGCAGCAACCAGCCGGCGCGCCTCAGGCTGGTCAAGGGCAGCCATATCGTGCTGCCGCGCCTTTATGATCACGACCGCGCCTATATCTTCCAGAATGCCGATGGCCGCATCATTTTCGCCATCCCCTATGAACGCGACTTCACCCTGATCG
>CAMCZJ010000324.1 GCA_945886995.1 Asaia bogorensis | reverse complement strand
AGGCTTCCCCGATTCGCGCCCGAATGCGGGAGAGGTTGTCGGCAATGGCAATTGTATCGGTCATGGCAAATCCAAATGGCAGGGAATCGAGCAGGATTCCAGGGGCGCGCCCTGCCTGGGGCCGATTCGCCTGCCCAGCGCCTGGCGGCCTGCCCCGGCTTTGGCTGTTCAGCGACCCCCTGCGCCTGCCAGACCCGCGCCTGGCCATGGCGGCGCTGCCGCGTGGCGCCGGGGTGGTGGCGCGTGGGCTGGCGCCGGGGCTGCTGGGGCCGGTCGCCCGGCTCGCCCGCCGCCGGGGGTTGCGCCTGATAATCGCCGGCGATGGGCGGGCGGCGCTGGCCTTGGGGGTGGGGCTTCATCTGCCGGATCGGCGGGCGAGCGCGGGCTTGATGCCCTTTCTGCTGGCGCGCCGGGCGAGACCGGGTCACCTTATATTGGCAATGGCCGCGCATGGCGGGCAGCGCGGCGCGGCGCGGGCCAGGCGGCTCAAGCCCGATTGCCTGTTTCTGTCCCCGCTTTTCCCCACGCAAAGCCACCCCGGCGCACCGGTGCTTGGCCCGCTGCGTTGGGCCAGCCTTGCACAGGGCCTGCCGGCGCCCTGCATGGCCTTGGGGGGCATCACGCCCGCGCGGCTTGGCGCCGTGCCCCGCTGTGCGGCGGGGGTCGCGGCCATTGGCGGGCTGCTGCCCCCTGTTGCGCGCTTGCCACAGTGATGTGACCAAGTCGCGCCAGAACTTGCTGAGAGGTTGCGGCAGGCGCTCTGAAATGTTCATAGTCCTGCAAGGTCTGGATTCCGCGAACGCTCTTATTGGGTGTTTGAGGCATCCTTCCTGCCGGGGGCAGGGGCCGAGGAACACTGCCGGATTGTCCGGCTATGAGGAGGACTTGAATGCGTAAAATTCTTCTGGGGACGACTGCTGTTGTTGGTCTTGCGCTTGTTTCGCAGGCTGCCAACGCCCAGCAAGCCCGCCCGGCCGCTCGCCCGGTTCAGGCTCCGGCTGCCGTTCGCCCGGCTCCGGTAGTGACGCCGGTTGCGCCGCCCGCGCTGCCTGCCACTTCCGTGGCGCCCACCGGCACCGCCGCCGCCACCTTCCAGACCCCGGTCGGCATCACCGGCGCTGGCCCGCATGGTGCGGATGGCGTGCCGAACCGCCCATCTACGCCGACGACCAGCGGCTTGGTCGTGCGCCTTGGTGGCTATTTTGACTTCAGCATCGGCAATGTGCAGGACGACGCCGACAAGGCGTTCTTCCGTAATAGCGCAGGTTCGACTAAGGCAGGTTCAGCTACGAACACCAATGTGACGTTCACACCAACAGGTGGCACCGCGCAGAACGGCGTTCTGACCACGCCAGGCGCTGCCGCTTCCACCCTGTCCAACGCCAAGGCCCGTCAGCGCACTGACTTCCGCAATGAATCGGAAATCAACCTTTATGTTGATGGCATCGCGGCGAACGGCATGCGTTACGGCGCCATGTTCGAACTGCAGATGGACAATGTGGTTTCGACCGCCGGCGATGGCACCACGGTTTCCTATGATGAGCTCTATGGCTTCGTGAAGGGCAGCTGGGGTGAACTCCGCTTCGGTCAGGAAGATGCCGCAGCCAACCTGCTTCAAGTGCGCCGCCCCGGCACCTTGTGGATGGGCTCGGATGATGCCTGGGACGAATTCGTTGTGAATAGCGGCGTTTTCGGCTCGCCTTACATCATGGCTGGCCTCACGGACGGCAGCGACAAGACCAAGATCATCTATCTGTCGCCGCAGTTCTTTGGCTTTGATGCGGGCTTCTCCTACGCGCCGAACACTGGGGAAGGTGAGCGTGTGGATACCGCGACCAGCACCACCGCGTTCCAGCGTGACCGCACCGGGATTGAAAACGAAATCTCGGCGGCGCTGCGTTATCGCGGCACCTTCGGCGCTGTCGGCGTCGGCGCCTCTCTCGGCGGGGTTTGGGCGGATGCGCCCAGCCTGGGCGCGAATGGCGCACCCATCGCGGTCAAGGGCCAGGGCGTGAATGCCTATTCGGCTGGCTTGTTGTTTCGTGCCTTTGGCTTCCAGGTTGGTGGTGAATATACCTGGGGCGATTACACTGGTTCCAATGCTGGCGGTACGGCGCTCGCGAAGGGGCTTGATGGCAGCAGCCATTGGGTCCTCGGTGCGGTTTACACCATCGGCGCTTTCTCAGTTGGCGCCCAATATGGCCAGGGCACCCAGGATAACGGTACAAGCACGACTGGTGCGAAGTTGTCTGACCGTACCCAAACCTATCTGGGCCTTGGTGTTGCCTATGTGTTGGCGCCTGGCATGACGCTGTTCGCTAACTACAATCAGGTGGAAGACGAAAACCTGCCGACTGCGGCGCCGTCTTCCAAGACGGCTGGTGGCTCAGGTACGACCCTGGCCTCCTTCGGCAATGGCGACAATACCCGCGACATCACCGTGCTCGTTGCCGGTGTGCGCATCGCCTTCTGATCTTCGGATCATTCGGCAAAAGGCGGCAGGGGAAACCCTGCCGCTTTTTTTATGCCTTAGTGCTTCGTCCCCTGGGTTTGCACGATTGGCGCGGAACGCATGGGCATGGCTATGATGCGGCAGCCACGGAGGATTCCCCATGCTGCAACACCCACCCGCCGAACCCGGCATGCGCGAAGAAGACATTGATACCCCCGCGCTGGTGATTGACCTGGATGCGTTTGAACATAACCTGGACACCATGGCGGCGCTGCTGGCGCCCACCGGCGCCAAGCTTCGCGCACATGCGAAAACCCACAAATCCAGCGTCATCGCCAAGCTGCAAATGGCGCGCGGCGCGGGTGGCCAATGCGTGCAAAAAGTGGCCGAGGCAGAAGCGCTGGCCTGGGGCGGCATTCCGGATATTCTGGTCACCAATCAGGTGGTCAGCCCGCGCAAATTGGCGCGGCTCGCGGCCCTTGCGCGCATCGCGGAAGTCGCGGTTTGCGTGGATGACGCGGCGCAAATCGCGCTGATTGAAGCCGCCGCCGAAGCTGCCGGCCTGCGCCTGCCGGTGCTGGTGGAAATTGATGTCGGCATGGCGCGCGGCGGGGTGGAACATGGGCCGCCGGCGGTGGCGCTCGCGGAGCGCATCGCGGCCAGTAAGCATCTGCGTTTTGGTGGCTTGCAAGCCTATCACGGTTCAGCGCAACACAAGCGCACGCCGGAAGAACGGGCAGTGGCGATTGGGGAGGCTGTGGCGCGTTCCAGGCGTACCGTGGAACAGCTTCGCCAGCGCGGGCTGGAATGCCCGATTGTGGGCGGGGCCGGCACCGGCACCTTCCGGCATGAAGCAGCCAGCGGCGTCTATACCGAAATCCAGGCGGGGTCTTACTGCTTCATGGATGCGGATTACGCGGCGAATGAGGATGCGCCGCCCTTCCGGCAATCGCTTTTCGTGCTGTCCCAA
>CAMCZJ010000323.1 GCA_945886995.1 Asaia bogorensis | reverse complement strand
GCGCTTGCCGCCGCGTGTCCTGGCTTGCCGCAAGCCAGGACAGCCATTGCCATCTGCATCCGGCGCGAAGACATGGCGCTGGTGCTGCCGCCGCTCGCGCGCTTGCTTTCAGCCTTGGCGGACGCCGGCGCGGCGGATCGTTTCTCGCTCTGGTTCCTGTCAGACACGCCAGAGGGTACGGAGGCCAGCGCCGAAGAAACCGCCTGCCGCGCCTTCGCCGCCGCGCAACCGATTGCCACCCAATATCGGCGCCGTCAACAAAATACCGGCTTCAAATCCGGCAATGTGATGGAGTTTCTGGACCATCACGCCGATGGGCATGATTTCATGCTGTGTCTGGACGCCGATTCGGAAATGACCGCTGATGCAGTGCTGCGTCTTGTCACCTGCATGGAAGCCGACCCGAAGCTCGCGATTCTGCAACAGCTTATTCATGGCAGACCAAGCACGGCGAGTTTTCCTCGGCTGTTTCAATTCGGCATGCGGCACGGCATGCGAACCTGGGCCACGGGGCAAGCCTGGTGGCAGGGTGATGAGGGGCCCTATTGGGGGCATAATGCCATCATCCGCATCGCGCCGTTTCGCGCCCATGCGCGTTTGGAAACCCTGCCCGACGGGTCGCATATCCTTTCGCATGACCAGGTAGAGGCAACGCGCTTGCACGCAGCCGGCTGGAAGGTGCGCGTGCTGGCCGATGATGCCGGCAGCAGCGAAGGCAATCCGCCAAGCTATAGTGATTTCATCACGCGCGATCTGCGCTGGGCCGCGGGCAATATGCAATATCTGGCACTGCTCCGCCTGCCGGGCCTAACCTCCATGGCGCGCTGGCAATTGATGCAGGCGATTCTGCTATTCCTGAGCGCGCCGTTTTATGTCGCGATTCTGTTACTGGCCGCCTGGAATGGCCTTGGTGGAGGGGGTGATACCACACCGATTGGCGCCTTGCTTGCGTTGCTCATCGCTGGCTGGTGCTGCCACTACGCCGCGAAGCTTGCCGGCTATGCCGAGGTTTTGCTGAAATCCGACTTTGCCGCGCGCTATGGCGGGCGGGCGCAATTTCTGCGTGGCACGCTGGCCGAAATGGTCTTCACCGCCTTCATGGAACCGGCGCGGTTGATGAGCCAATGCCTGTTTCTGCTGGTGCTACCTTTTGGTATGCGCATGGGCTGGGCGCCGCAAAATCGCAGTGAACGCGGTATTGGTTTTGCGGATGCGCTCAAGCAATTCTGGGCGCCGACGCTGACAGGATTGGCGCTGACCTTTGTTTTCGCAGCGGTGTCCTTCACCGCACTACTGATCGCGGCACCAGTGCTGATTAGCCTGCTTGGCGTCATTCCCTTCGCCATGCTGACCGCCGACCCGCGCTTTTCCGCCTGGCTGGTCAGGCAGCGCATTTGCGCGCTGCCCGAGGAATTACACGGCAACTAATGAGCCGCAAAAATCGCGCAGGGCGCGCGGCGCAATAGATGCTTGGTGGCGGAACCGGTGAATAGGGCGCGGAGCCCCGTATGTTCATAGGCGCCCATCACCAGCATGCCCGCCGGCATGGCCGCGGCTTCCGCCAAAAGCGCTTCCACTGGATGCGTGCCAATCACCGGCAGCGCCTTGGCCGCAACACCATGGCGCTGCAGGAAACCGGCTGCCGTGCCGGCAAGTGTGGTAGCTTCTGCCTCATCCTCAGCGACACTCAAAACCGTTGCGCCACACCCACCAAGCCCGAGCAGCGCGAAAAGCTGCACGGCACGCATCGCACCTGGTGAGCCATCATAAGCAACCAGCGCTGAAGCCGCCGGATCAAAGCGCGCGCCGGGCGGCACCACCAGCAAGGGGCGCGTGCGGTCATGCAGCAGCGCTTCAATCGTAGGCGCCAGACCATCTTCCGCCACTTCGCGCCCAAGCGAGGAATCCCGGCCCACGATCAACACATCATGCGCCCCGGCAGCCGCCAGCAAAGCGGGGGCAGGGGCCGCGGCCAGTTCCTCTACAGTGAAGGGCAGCCCATCCGCGGCTTCGCGTAGCCCGGCCACTGCTGCGGCTCCGGCTTCCTGTGCCTGACGCAAAAGCGCTGCATCACGCCTTTCCTTGAAGGCGGCGGCGCCGGGGGGCACGGCTTCATGCGCTTCCGTCAAATCACGACGATCCAGAATGACAGCAGCGGTCAGCGCTGCGCCGGTATGGCGCGCGAGCGCGAGCGCATAATCACGCGCGGCAAGCCCGCCTTCCGTATCATCCAGGGCTAGAAGAATGCTGCGCAACATGGTTGATGCTCCCTCAAGCAGCGCCGGCGGAAAGGATCCGCCGAAAGATCGGCACAGCAGCCGCCAAATCGGCCAAGGCCACGCATTCGCGCGACGTATGGGCGGTGGCAATGGTGCCTGGACCCAAAATCACACAAGGCGCGATATCCTGCAATTCGCTGGCATCGGTGCCGTAAGGCGCGGTAGCGGCGGGCTTGCCGGTGACGCCTTCCGCCAGCCTGATCAACGGATGATCCACCGGCAATTCCGGCGGCGTGCCTTCGCGCCTTTCGGTCAGTTCCACCCCCGCACGGTCCGCCGCTGCGCGCACTGCGGCTTCAATGCCGCTGACATCAATGCGCCGGCTGCGGCGAAACTTGATCCGTACCGTCGCCTGCGCGACTGTTACATTCACCGCCGTGCCGTGATTATCAATCACCATATTGAAATCGGAAAAGGGCGGGTCATAGGCGGCGTCATGATAGGCTGGTTCAAAGCGCAGCTTTTCGTAAATGGCTTTCATTTCCACCATGAAGGGAATCAGCGCCCAATTCGCGTTCAGTCCTTTGCCGGTGGAAGAATGCGCCTGCACGCCGCGCGCAATGGCCGTGTATTCGATATGGCTTCGATGCCCACGCACCGGCGCCAGCGCCGTTGGTTCCGCCACCACGATCCCCTGCAAGCCAAGCGATGCGGCAAGCTTTGATTGCGCGGCGATGATGCGCGCCCCTTGCTTGCTGGTTTCCTCATCCGCCGTCAGCAGCAGCGTTGCCGGCACATGGGCGGGCAGGCCGCGCGCAGCGATGATGCAGGCCGCGACCGGGCCCTTCATATCCACGCTTCCCAGCCCATGCAGCACACCATCCAGGATGCGCGGCGTCCAGGGCGGGTCTGTCCAGCTGGTTTCCGGCACCGTATCCATATGGCCGGACAGCGCATAACCGCCGCGCGGGCCGCGATGCGCCACCAGCGCGCGCTTGGCCACCCCTTGCGGGTCCGTGTAGTCCAGGCGTTCGATCTCAAACCCCGCCAATTCTGCTTCGATCCTATCCGCCACTGGCAGGTTGGAGACCGAGGAACGGCTATCAATCGCCACCAGATCGGCGGCCAGGCGGGTTACGGCTTCGGCGTCATTGCTCATGCCCCCAGCATCCCTTGCGGCGCGGCCCAGGGCAAGCGAGGTTAGGGGGATGA
>CAMCZJ010000322.1 GCA_945886995.1 Asaia bogorensis | reverse complement strand
TGGATGGCGGCACGATGATGGCGCTGAATGATCAGCGCAGCCCGCCGGCCACTATGCAGGTGGCACAGGCCGCCGCGCCGGCACCTGCCGCGCGTGGCGGGACACAGGTTGCAAGCCTGAGTAACGTGGTCCGCATGGAACCGATCCCGGATGGCAGTACTTTCAGTGCCACAGAACGCCGGCGTGTCGGGCTTGAGTCTGGCAGTGCCGCGCTGGCCTCGGCTGCCGTGGCGCCACCCGCGCCGCGTCAGGCACCGGCCGCCGCACCATCGCGGAGCGGGCTTGGGCTGGTCAGTTCTGCCCAGGCGGCGCCGGCCTCCGCCTTGGGGCGCGCAGGGTCCGTGCCGCCGCCAAGCGGTGGCGGTAATGGATGGTCAGTGAGCCTTGGGCGTTTTGCCTCTGAAAACCTCGCGCGCAGCGCGGCTTCTTCGGCGCGTTCGTCAGCCGGTGGCAGCGGCCAGGCGGAAGTGGTGCGAGTTGCGCAGGGCAATAGCGCGGCTTTCACTGCGCGGGTGAAGGGGCTGACGCGGGCCCAGGCGGAACAGGCCTGCAAGAAGCAGGGTTCAGCCGGGAATTGTACGATGGTGGCGCCGGGCGTTTAATCGCGCCTGGCTGAACATCACCGCGCCGGCGCAGCGCGAATTTTTAGTATTGCCGCATGTGGAGTTGATGCCGCTGCATCCCCATAACGGCGCCTTGCAGCTTTGGCTTGAATTGGGCGGCATTGGCGCGCTGATTGGTGCGGCGTTGATGCTGGCCCTTGGCGTTGCGGCATCGCGGAGCGCTGCACCGGCGGTGGGGGCTGGGATGCTCGCCTCGGCCGCCGTGACGGGGATGCTTTCCTTCGGACTTTGGCAGGCCTGGTGGGTCGCGAGCCTATTGCTGGCGATGGTGGCTCTGGTGCTGGTGCCGCGCCGGAATTAGTCATTGGCCGCCTTGGTTACGCTCCACCCTTGATGAGCCAGTGCTTCAGGCGATTATTGGGTCACGCAGACCGCGCTTTCGCTTGGTTGCACTTGTTTCAAAAGCATCCTATAAATTTCGCAACATCAAAGAAGGTTTCAATCAAAGAAGGGGGAAAGAATGCGTAAGGTCGCTTTGTATAAGGGCGCTTTCATTGCCCTTGGTCTTGTCGTCGCTGCCGCTGCGGCAGACGCCTGTTCCCGCGCAACCTGGCTTGGCCCGAATAATGCGGTTCTCACGGGCCGTACCATGGATTGGCCTTATGCATTCAACACGCATTTCTTCATTTTCCCGCGCGGGACACGAAATGTAGGTATTCGCGGCCCTGGCGGGCTTACCTGGGAAAGCAAATACGGCACTGTCGTTGCCGGCGGCACCACGACACCTGGCGGGCCGATTGACGGCGTTTTCGATGGCATGAATGAACGGGGCCTTGGCGCCAATTTGCTGTATTTGGCGGAAACAAAATGGCCGCAACCCAATGCCGATAAGCCGCGTATTTCCTGGGCCGCCTGGCTGCAATATGTCCTTTCCAATTACGCAAATGTTGCGGAAGCCGTAGCTGCCATCGCGAAGCAGGAAATCTATCTGGTGCCGGCGAATTTTGGTCCTGGCGGCGCTGCGCATCCAACGGTTCATTTGTCACTTACTGATCCCACAGGCGATTCTGCGGTAATTGAATATCTGGACGGCAAGCCAGTCATTCATCACGGCCGCCAATATCAGGTGATGACCAATAGTCCGATTTTCGCCGAACAACTCACCTTGAATAATTATTGGAAGCGCCTGGATGGATCAAAGATGTTGCCGGGTTCGCATCAATCCCAGGATCGTTTTGTCAGGGCAAGCTACTATCTTGAAAAGCTCCCGCAAGCGCAGGAAGAACGCCAGCAGGTTGCCGGTATCTTGAGCGTCATGCGCAATGTGTCCGTGCCCTGGGGTGAACCTGATCCGCAGCATCCGAATATCGCGCCAACCTATTGGCGGACCGTGCTCGATCACAGCCGCAGGATATATTATTTTGAATCCGCCCTTAGCCCCAATGTGGTTTGGGTCAATTTGAATGAGGTGGATTTCTCCCCCGGTTCAGGCATTCGCGCGGTCACGCTTGAGGGACCAGAAGGTTTCGCGCTGATGGGCAAGATCAATGCGGCCTTCAAGCCGGCGGAAAACATCAATTATCTGATGCCATAGGATGCTGGCCCAGTTCCGGCCTTTCGCCTGACCAGAAGGGCGAAAGGCCATTAGGGGCTTATCGCCTCAACGCGCCCGATCAATGCAAAAGCGCACTACGTCCACCATGGCGCGGCGTTCCTGGCTATCAGCGAAGATATCCAAGGCAGAAATCGCCTTCTCACCATAGCGCCGCGCGCGGGCGATCGTCTCGCCTATCGTGTCGTATTTCGTCATCAGCGCCATGGCGGTGGCCAGATCGGCGTCCTGCTGGTCGCCTTCTTCCAACACGCGGCGCCAGAAGCCGCGTTCTTCCTCAGACCCGCGCGCGAAAGCGAGCAATACGGGCAGGGTGATCTTGCCTTCGCGGAAATCATCACCGACGGTCTTGCCAAGCGCTTCCTGATCGGCGGCGTAATCCAGCGCGTCATCCACCAATTGGAAGGCGATACCAAGCGCGCCGCCGTAATCGAAGAGTGCCACCTGCTCAGCCTTGGGCCGATCCGCAATCACCGCGCCCACTTCAGTCGCGGCGGCGAAAAGTGCGGCGGTTTTGCCTTCGATTACCGCAAGATACTGGTCTTCCGTTGTCGCGGTATCGTTCTGCGTCATCAATTGCAGCACTTCGCCCTCGGCAATCGTCGCCGCGGCGGTGGACAGGATGCGCAGCACCTCAAGCGACCCATCCGCCACCATCAGTTGAAAGGCGCGGGCGAAGAGGAAATCACCAACCAGCACGGAAGCCTTATTGCCGAAAAGCGCATTGGCGCTGGCCTGGCCGCGCCTGAGCGCGCTTTCATCCACCACATCATCATGAAGCAGCGTCGCGGTATGGATAAATTCCACACAGGCCGCGAGTGAGACATGCCGTTCGCCCTGATAGCCGCAGAGCTTCGCGGCAGCCAAAGTCAGCAGGGGCCGCAGCCTTTTCCCGCCGGCGGCCACCAGATGCGCGGCCAATTGCGGGATCAGCGCCACCTGGCTTTGCATCCGCTCAACGATCAGGCGGTTGCAGGCTTCCAGATCATCCTGGACAAGCGCCGTCAGTGCGGTCAGGGCATCTTCCCCCCGACCCCGATCCTCGCCAGGCATTTGCTGAGGCGCTAAGTCCACTCTTGCTCACCTTTATTTGCGTGTCGCACCATAGGCGCCACATGCCGGACCGGCAAGCGAAGGTGGCCGGCGGAGAGCATCCCAATGCGTATCTTGGTTAGCAGCAATAACCCGATCAGGCTTGGCTTCCTGCAAGCATTGCTGCGGGATGCGGGCATCGAAACTGTGCTGCTGGATCAGCATATCAGCGC
>CAMCZJ010000321.1 GCA_945886995.1 Asaia bogorensis | reverse complement strand
CTGGTTGTGCCCATGGATCGGCCCTGGCGCAGCTTGCCGGAATTGATTGCCGCCGCGCGGGCGCGGCCTGATCAATTGACCTATGGGTCATCGGGCGTTGGCAGCGCCGGGCATCTGGGCGGGGCCTTGCTCGATTCCATGGCGAAGATCAGCACAGTGCATGTGCCCTATCGCGGTGGCGGGCAATTGATCACTGATTTGATCTCGGGGAAGGTGGATTTCTCTGTCGCCACCGCGGCGACCGTGCTGCCTCAGATTGAAGCCGGCAAGCTGCGCGCCTTGGCGGTTCCTTTGCCGCAGCGCAGCAAGCTTTTGCCTGACACCCCCACCATTGCGGAAGCGGGACCCTTGCCTGGTTACGAAGTGGCCAATTGGTATGCGCTGATGGGCCCGCGCAACCTGGCCCGGCCGATTGTGACAAGGGTGAATGAAGCGTTGGTCGAAACGCTGCGTGACCCTGAAATTGTCGCGCATCTGGCCCGCCATGGGCTGGAAGCTGCCCCCAGCACGCCCGAGGAATTGGCCGGTTTCATGCGCACCGAGACCGCGAAATGGACCCCGATTGTCCGCGCTTCGGGCGCTTCAATCAATTAAATGGGTGCTGGCAAGTTCTGAGGAAATCAGGGTTTTTTGCGCGGCCAGGCAGGGCGCGCCGGAGTCTTCGCGCTGCGCTTATGAAATTTTCTTGTCAAGGACGCAAAAAAAGAGTTTTCACCTGCTGACAAGCGCCGCATCCTCGGCTATGCGAAGCCATTCTTACGGGAGAATCGAACCATGTCGAAAAAGTTCCTCACTGATGTGATCGCCAAATCAGGTGACATGTCTGCGGTTGCCGCGGGCAAGCTTGCCGCCGATATCATTGACGCGATCAAGACTGAAATTGTCAGCGCCGGCCGTTTCACCATTCCTGATTTCGGTGCTTTCGCCGTGCGCGAAACCCCGAAGCGCACCGGCTTGAACCCCAAGACCGGTGAAAAGGTGCAGATCAAGGCTGGCGCCACTGTCCGCTTCAAGGCGAGCCCGGCGCTGAAGGGCGCTGCTCTGGCCGGCGTGAAGAAGGGCAAGCGTAAGGCGAAGGCCTGATTTTTCGCTTTCCAAGAAAGGCGGTGTTCCAATGGGACGCCGCCTTTTTTATTGCCGAATTCTTCGCTGCATTACTCCTCAAGCGCTCCGCCACGCATCCGCTTGACCGTTCCGCGCCGCGTTTTTGATTCAAGCCGCCGTATTTTTGAACGTACGGTTGGTTTGGTGGCCTTGCGCGGCGGGGGTGGCGGCAAGGCGGCTTTGCGCAGCAGGGCGATCAGCTTCTGGCGCGCATCTTCGCGGTTGGCTTCCCGCATGCGGTGGCGTTCCGCGGTGATGATCAGCACGCCATCCTGCGTCATCCGCCGCCCGGCCAGCGCCACCAGCCTTTGCTTCATCGCATCCGGCAAATTGGGGGATGCCATAGCTGCGAAACGCAGCTGCACCGCGGTTTCCAACTTGTTCACATTCTGCCCGCCAGGGCCGGAAGCGCGCGAGAAGCTCTCCTTAAGCTCCTGCTCGGCGATGGCAATCGTGGGGGTGATGCGGATCATGCGTCCTTTATAATGTAGAACCACCGGCCATGTCTTGCCATGAGGCCTCGGGCGCAGGATGTTGGGGCACTCAAGGAACGGGAAACCATGGACGAACACGCAATTGACAAGGCGCCCGACGCCGCCGCCGAATGGCCGGATCAGATCTATTCTCTGCTCAAGTCGCACAACATCACGCAAGTGGCTTTGGTGCCGGATGCGGGGCATTCCCGGCTGATCCGCCGCTGCCTGGCAGACAATGAAATGAAGGTGGTGACATTGACCACCGAAGAAGAAGGCATTGCCCTGCTGCAAGGCGCCTGGCTTGGTGGCGCGAAAGGCGTGTTGCTGATGCAATCTTCTGGTGTTGGCAATTGCATCAACATGCTTTCGCTTTCCATCATGCATCGCTGCCCTTTGCCGATGCTGGTGACGATGCGTGGCGATTTTGGCGAATTCAATCCGGCGCAGGTGCCCATGGGCAATGCGACGCAGACCGTGCTGGAAGCCATGGGCACGTTAGTGCATCGCGCGGATACGCCCGAGGATATCGCACCCACGGTGAATGCCACCATTCGTCTTGCCTTCAATACCTTCCGCCCCACCGCAACCCTGATTGGCCAGCGCGTGCTTGGCGCCAAGACTTTCGGGAAGGACTGAGAAAATGCTTGCTGCTTCCGGAAAACTTGACCGCCGAGAATTGACCCGCGCGCTGCTTGCGAACCGTGGTGAGATGCTGGTGATTGCCGGCCTTGGTGCGCCGGCCTGGGACATTACGGCTATTGGGGATTGTGCAGAAAACCTGCCGCTTTGGGGCGGCATGGGTGGCGCTGCCATGATTGGCCTTGGCCTGGCACTCGCGCAGCCCAAGCGCAAGGTGCTGGTGATTACAGGTGATGGCGAAATGCTGATGGGCATTGGTGCGCTGGCGACGATTGCGGTGCAGAAGCCCGCCAATCTTTCCATCATTGTCCAGGACAATGAGCATTACGGCGAAACCGGCATGCAGGAAACTGCGACCCGCCATGGCGTTGATCTGGTGATGATGGCGAAGGGTGCTGGCATTGCGAACACGATGTTCGTGACCAAGCCGGATGAAGTGCCCGCGCTGCACAAGGCGATCCATGCCGGGCAAGGCCCCTTCTTCGCAGTCGCGAAAATTGACGCCGCCAGCAAGCCGCTTGTGCTGCCGCCGCGCGAAGGTGCGCTGTTGCAAGCGCGCATGCGTGAAGCGGTGATGGGGCCGGCAGCGCATCATCAATTGTGATGTTACCGTGCGAGCCGGCGAAGATCGGCGGTGTCCAAACAAAGGGAGGAAACAATGCAAAGACGGCAAATTCTGGCGGGGCTCGCAGCCATCGCGGCCAGCCCCGCACTCGCCCAAGCGCAATGGAGCCCGGATCGCCCCATTCGCGTGATTGTTCCCTTCGCGCCAGGCGGCAGCACGGACATCACCGCGCGCCTGGTGGCTGAGGCGATTTCGCCCCGGCTTGGCCAGCCTGTTGTGATTGAAAATCGCCCGGGTGCTGCTGGAAACATCGGCAGTGAGGCTGTCGCGCGTGCCGCGCCTGATGGCTATACGCTGGTGATGGCAACAAGTTCCACGCATGCGACGAATGGCGCGCTTTATCGCAATATGCCCTTCGATGCGCAGCGCGATTTCGCGCCGATCAGCCAAACCACTTTCATTCCAAATTTGCTGGTAGTGAATCCCGATGTTTCGGCGCGCGATTTCGCTGGGCTGGTGGCGGAAGCCAAGGCAAAGCCCGGCGTGCTGAATTTCGGCAATGCGGGTTCGGGGACATCGCAGCATCTTTCGGCCGCGCTGATCGCCGCGCGCACGGGGATTGATGTGACACATGTTTCCTATCGCGGCGGCACGCCGGCGGTCACGGA
>CAMCZJ010000320.1 GCA_945886995.1 Asaia bogorensis | reverse complement strand
CCTATAGCCCGCCCCCTTTGCAGGAACGCCGCGCGGAACCCAAGCTGGATTGGCGCCCGCCGCGCGCCTGAAGCCCTGCCCCCTTGCGGCCAAGCCCCTGCCCCGGCTTGATGGGGCTCTCACATGGTTAGGAGCAAGCGGATGCGCGTCAGCGTGATCCAGATGAATCAGGGCAGCGACAAACCCGCCAATCTGGCGCAGGCCGAAGCGCTGATCGAAGCCGCGATTGCCGGGGACCGGCCCGGGCTGGTCAGCCTGCCCGAGACCTGGACCAATCTGGGCGGTGGGCGAGAAGCCCGCATGGCCGCCGCGGAAGTGCTGCCCGCACCGGGCGCCGAAGGTGGCCCTGCTTATGAAATGCTGCGCGGCCTGGCCCGCCGGCACAGCATTACCGTGCATGGTGGTTCGATTATCGAAAATGGTGGCGAGAAGCTGTTCAACACCACGCTGGTCTTCGGCCCGGATGGGGCAGAGATTGCGCGCTACCGGAAGATCCATCTGTTCGACATCACCGCCCCGGATGGAACAGGCTATCGCGAAAGCGCGCTTTATGGCGGCGGGCGCGATCTCGCGCTGTTTGATGCGGGCGGCATCCGCTTTGCCTGCACCATCTGCTACGATATCCGCTTCCCTGAATTGTATTTGGCACTCCGGCAAATGGGTGCCGAGGCCATTTTGGTGCCATCGAATTTCACCCTGCAAACCGGCAAGGATCATTGGGAAGCGCTGCTGCGCGCGCGCGCGATTGATACGCAATGCTGGATCATTGCCGCTGCTTCCTTCGGGCAATATGAAGAACGTGGCGCGCAACGCAGCGTCTATGGCCATTCATTGGTCGCGGACCCCTGGGGCCATGTGGTGGCGAAAGCAAGTGACGGCAAAGGCCATGCCACGGCACGCATTGACCAGGCGCTGACCGCGCGTGTGCGGCGCGACATGCCGCTGCTGGAACACCGTGCGGCTGCGCAGGGTTGGCAGCAAGCATGAACGCCTTCGCGCCCCGCCGCGTTGCCATCCTGGCCGGGCAAAGCACCGAGGCGCAAAAGGCCCGCGCCGCGCTTGTGGCGCGGTATGGCAGTGCGGCGGAAGAAGAAGCCGATATGGTCGTCGCCCTTGGTGGCGATGGCTTCATGCTGGAAACGTTGCATCGCTTCCTGCGTCGGGGCCTGCCAGTTTATGGCATGAATCGCGGCAGTGTCGGCTTTTTGATGAATGATTATCGGGAAGATGACCTGCCCGCGCGGCTTGCTGCCGCACAAACCGCCATTGTGCATCCGCTGCGCATGATGGCGCTGCGCCAGGAAGGGCCGCCGGTGGAAGCACTTGCGATCAACGAAGTCTCACTGCTGCGTGAAAGCCGGCAGGCGGCCAAGATACGGATATTGGTGGATGGCAAGGCCAGGCTACCGGAATTGATTTGCGATGGCATCCTGGTGAGCACGCCCGCCGGCAGCACCGCCTATAATCTTTCCGCCCATGGGCCGATTGTGCCGCTGAGCGCCAATTTGCTGCCGCTGACGCCAATTTCCGCCTTTCGCCCGCGGCGCTGGCGCGGCGCGCTGCTGCCTTCAGATGCAACCGTGGTGTTCGATATTCTGGAACCGGAAAAACGCCCTGTTGCCGCAGTCGCCGATTACACCGAAGTGCGCGATGTGACGCGCGTTGAGGTGAGCGAGGCGCGCGATGTCTCCCTGACCCTGATGTTCGACCCCGATCACGGGCTTTCCGAGCGCATCATCGCCGAGCAATTCACCGTGTGAGCGAAGCGCCGCGCATTGCGCCCCGGTTGTTGTTCTGGGGCACCGCGATTACACAGCTTGTCGGCTGGGGCTGCCTTTTCACCCCCTTCCAATTGATGGTCGCGCCGATGGAAGCGGAGCTTGGCTGGTCCCGCGTATTGATCTCGGGCGCCTTCACCTGCGGCTTGCTGGTCTCGGGCCTGATCGCGGTGCCGGCGGGGCGCTGGCAGGATCGCCACGGGCCACGCGGCATGATGACAGGCGGCGCGCTATTGGGCGCGCTTTTGTTGGTGGCGTGGAGTTTTGTGTCTCACCCCATCGCCTTTGTTTTGATTTGGATTTTGCTGGGTGCCGCGCATGCCACCTGCCTTTGGGGGCCGGCCATGGCGGTGGTGGTGGCGGAAGCGCGCGATGTGACGCGCAGCATCACTGCCATCACGCTGATCACGGGCTTTACCGGCACCATCTTCATTCCCTTGGTGGAAGCGCTGATTGGGTTATTCGGTTGGCGTGATGCGTTGTTGGTGCTGGCGGTGATCCAAACGGGTTCGGCAGTGATCACGGGCTATATGTTGCGCCATGCCGGGCCGCCGAAACGCCTGGCGGAAAGCACTGCGCCAGTGTCTTTATTGCGTCGCTTGCGTGACCCGGTGTTTCTGGGGCTCGCCTTTTGCTTTGCAGCACACGCCTTCATCGGCACGGGGCTTGGCGCGCATCTGGTTCTGCTGCTACGCGAACGCGGCTGGCCGGAAGCAACCGTCCTGCTGCTGGCCGCCGCGCATGGGCCGGGGCAGGTGGCGGCGCGGTTGGTGCTGTTCACGCTGGGCCGAGGCGTTGCCATGCGCCATGTGGGCCGCTTTGCCTTGCTGCTGCTGCCAATTGGCATGGCGCTATTCGCAATTGCGCCGAATAGCTTGGCGCTGACCATTGCCTTCATCATCGCCTGGGCGGTGGCGGATGGCTTGCTGACCATTCTGCGCGCGGCAGGCGTGGCCGAGATTATGGGGCGCGATGGCTTTGGCGCCACATCCGGCGCGCTTTCCGCTTTTGCGGTTCTGCCCCGCACGGCGGCGCCCTTGGCGTTGGCTTTGGTGTGGGATGGCGCCGGCGGCTATGGCCCCGTGCCCTGGCTGCTGCTGGCGATTGCGCTTTTCGCGATGGTGAGTTTCTACGCGGCGTCACGCCCGCGCGACGCGAACTCCAATTCAGTTTGACAGACGATTGCCGCCCACCCCACCACCAACATAACCACCGCGCGTGCCGTTACCTTCACAAGCAGCGAGCCCAATCAGCAATAGCGCGGCGATCAAGAAGCGCATGGTCATTGATCGTTCAAATGGCAGGCGCTGCGCTGGCCGGGCGCGATTTCCCGCAGCTTCGGCACCTCCACCCGGCAGCGTTCCATCGCGAGTGGACAACGCGGATGGAAATGGCAGCCCGGGGGCGGATTGAGCGGCGAGGGGATTTCCCCCTTCACAACGGAGAACGCCCGCTTGCGGTTTTCAATCCGCGGCACGGAATCGAGCAAGGACCGCGTATAGGGGTGATTGGGCCGGCGAAAGACGGTTTCCGTATCCGCTTCTTCCACCACGCGCCCCAGATACATGATCACCACGCGATCCGAGAGATGTTCCACCACGCCAAGATCATGGCTGATGAAAAGATAGGTCAGATCAAGTTCTTTCCTGAGGCGCATGAACAGGTTCAGGATTTG
>CAMCZJ010000319.1 GCA_945886995.1 Asaia bogorensis | reverse complement strand
ACCTGAACGCGCGCCTGGATGCCGTTAGGATCAAGGCGCAGATGCTCAGGCCGGATGCCATAAACAACCTCAGCCCCGTCACGCCCGCCATAGGCGGGCGGTAGGGGCCAATGCGTGCCGCCAGCGTCAATGAAAGCGCCATCCTTGATGCGGCCAGCCAGCATATTCATGGCAGGCGACCCGATGAAGCCGGCCACAAAAAGATTGGCCGGGCGGTCATAAAGTTCAAGCGGCGCGCCGGCCTGTTCAATGCGGCCATGGTTCATGACCACAATCTTATCCGCCATGGTCATGGCTTCGATCTGGTCATGCGTCACGTAAACCGTGGTGACCTTCAGGCGCTGATGCAAATCCTTGATTTCGGAGCGCATCTGCACGCGCAACTTGGCATCAAGATTGGACAAGGGCTCATCAAACAAGAACACTTGCGGGTTGCGTACAATGGCGCGCCCCATGGCCACACGCTGGCGCTGGCCGCCCGAAAGCTGGCGCGGGAAGCGATGGAGCAATTGTTCAAGGCCCAGAATTCGCGCGGCCTTCTGCACTTCCTGGTCCATCACCTCCTTCGGTGCGCCGGCCAGCTTCATGGAAAAGGCCATGTTCTGATAGACGGTCATGTGCGGGTAAAGCGCGTAATTCTGAAACACCATCGCGATATCGCGATCCTTCGGCGGCACCTTATTCACCACCCGGTCGCCAATGGCGATCTCACCGCCCGTGATGTTCTCAAGCCCTGCAAGCATCCGCAGCAGCGTTGATTTGCCGCAGCCGGAAGGCCCGACCAGCACCACAAATTGCCCGTCCTCGATATCCACGCTCACGCCATGCAGAATTTGCGTGGAACCGAAGGCCTTTTTGACTTCGCGAATTTCTACTGTCGCCATAACCTATCCCTTCCCGGCCTGCGGTTCACCGCTTCTTACTGGCGTGAGACTTCCGTTTCCTTCGACGTGATGAATTCCAGCAGCGCCGGCGTGCCATTCTTGGTCTGTTCAATGCCGCGCTTGATCGCCGGGATAATGTCCGCGATCTTTTCAACCCTTTCGCCATAACCGCCGAAGGCGCGCGCCATGGCCGCGTAATCGCCGGAAATATCGGTGGAGCTATACTACTTCGTGCTGATCGGCATGACCTTCAATTCAATCGCCATGGAAAAATTATTGAGCAGAATTGAAAGAATGGGGATACGTTCGCGCACCGCGGTTTCGAAATCCATGCCCGTAAAGCCAATCGCCGCATCGCCCCAGACATTGATGCAAAGCTTATCCGGTGCGGCAAGCTTCGCCCCCATGGCAAGCCCAAGCCCATAGCCCAACTGCGTGGTCTTGCCCCAGCCGAGATACGTCAGCGGCTTACGGCTGACCCAAAACGGCGAAAGCTGATCGCGCGGGCTGCCGGCATCATGGGTGATGATAGTATTGTCCACATCCACCGTCCGCCACAAATCGCGCAACACACGATACGGGTTGAGCGGGGATGCATCGCTATCCGTCTTATGCGCCCAGGCTGCCAGCCATTCCTTGTCCAGCGTGGCGATTTCCTTGGCAACCGCGGTTCGGCTGCGCGGCTTCTTGATGCGCGTGGCAAGATCCGCAATCAGCCCATCCATGGTGAGCCCCGCATCACCGATCAGGCCGATATCAATCGGAATATCCTTGCCCAAATGGTCAGGGTCGAGCGTCGCGTGAATGATCTTCTTGCCGCTTGGCATCTTCACGCCGAAATTCGTCTCGGTAAAGGAACAACCAATGCCCAGAATCACATCGGCATTATCCAGGAAATGCCTGACACCACGCCGCATCGCAAGGCCACCTGACCCCAAGGCCAAAGGATGATCTTCCGGGAAGGCGGATTTGCCGCCAAGGCTGGTGGTGACAGGTGCCGCCAGCATTTCAGCCAAAGCCTGCAATTGCGGCCAGGCGCGCGCCCAATGCACGCCGGTGCCAGCATAGATCACCGGGCGCTTCGCTTTTGCCAGCATTGCTGCGGCGCGTTCCAAATCAACCGGATCAGGCCCGTAACGCGTGGCCGCCACCGGGTGGTAGGCCAGTGGTTCCGGCACTTCCTCATTCCACATATCGGTCGGGATTTCGACCAGCACGGGACCACCACGGCCATTGCGCAGCCGCGCAAAGGCGCGGCGCAGAATATTGGGCACCTCCGCCGCGCTCATGATCGGCTCAGCGGATTTGGTGATGCCGCGCATTTGCACGGAGGAATTGAAATTCGGGTCAATATGCGCGATGCGGCGCGGATAACCCATGGGCAGCACCAGCACCGGCACGCTTTCGCCATAGCATTGCGCCACACCGCCATAGGCGTTCTCAGCACCCGGCCCATGCTGCATGCAGAAGGCGCCAATGGTGCGGCCTGATGTCACGCGCGAAATGGCATCCGCCATGTGCAGGCCGATTCTTTCCTGCCGAACCATGATGGGGCGGATATCCGCATCAGCCGCATATTCGATCAAATGATTGACCGGATAGCCGGTGAGGATCTGAATCCCCTCACGCTTCATAATTTCCGCAATGGCCGCGCCGAGTTTCATGCCGGACTTCCTCTACCCTGGCGCCAGGCGCCGTTTCATCCCATGGCACGCTGCTGGTGCCTCAGGGGTAAGCCTAGGCTTGCTTTGCGCCTGGATGCAATAAGGCAATGGCCTTGCGCCCTTGGCCTGGCCCCGGCAGGCTTGGCCGCGCCCCTTTTGAAGGATCACCCATGCCCATCCCAGCCATATTCCAGGGCAGGATTGCCCTGCCTGTGATTGCCGCCCCCATGTTCCTTGTCTCAGGTCCTGATCTGGTCGTGGAGACCTGCAAGGCCGGGGTGGTGGGCAGCTTCCCTGCGCTCAATCAGCGCAGCACTGAAGCCTATGGGGAATGGCTGGCTGAGATAAGGGAAAGAACCGGCAATGCCGCCGCGCCCTTTGGGGTCAATCTGATCGTGCATCGGTCCAACACCAGGCTGGATGCTGATTTGGCGGAAACGGTACGCCAGCGCGTGCCCTTCGTGATCACGTCACTTGGCGCGGTGTCTGAGGTGGTGGAAGCCATCCACAGTTACGGCGGGTTGGTATTCCATGACGTGATCAATCTGCGCCATGCGCAGAAAGCCGCGGAGGCCGGCGTTGATGGGCTGATTGCGGTTTGCGCCGGCGCGGGCGGGCATGCCGGCACCTATAACCCCTTCGCCTTTTTGCAGGAAATTCGGCAATTCTATCAGGGCACCATCATCCTATCGGGCGCCATGTCCTCTGGCGCGCATGTGGTGGCGGCGCGGGCGGCGGGGGCGGATTTCGCTTACCTGGGCACGCGCTTCATCGCGACCACCGAAAGCCGCGCGCCGGAAGATTACAAACAAATGATCCTGGCGGCGACGGCGAAGGATATTGTTTATACCAATGCCATCAGCGGGGTGAACGGCAATTTCCTGAGCGCTTCTTTGGAAGCAGCGGGGCTTGATCCAGCGAATTTGCCTGAATTC
>CAMCZJ010000318.1 GCA_945886995.1 Asaia bogorensis | reverse complement strand
TTTTGATACTGCTAGGCAGTCTTGGCTTGGCGTCATGCGAAGGGATGACTCCCACCCAGCAAAGCATGGGTGTGGGTGCCCTTGGCGGGGCTGCTCTTGGCGGTGTTGTTGGGTCCTTTAGCGGTAATGCGGGGCTAGGCGCGCTACTTGGTGCGGGCGTTGGGGCTGGGGGCGGCTATCTCTACGGTCAGTCGCGACAGTCACGTTAGCCCAAATGGAGAAGCGTAGAGGAATACTGGCGCGATACTGACCATCGCCCATGGCGGTACGTCTTTCTGTTAAGCGGGTGCGCGATAGGTGCCAGGAGAACAGGGAGACGAATCAATGTCACTTGGCACAATTCTGCCTGGTCTCCGGTCATAGCCTTACTCGGCGGGTTCAACGGCGTTATCGGTGGTTACGGGTATGGCTTTGGCCATGATGGTGTTGGCGCATTTGGCACAATGTTGATCATTGTTCTGATCTTCATCTTGCTCAGCCGTATTCAAGCATAACCCATCGGAAAGCGATTGGGTATCCATGCCTGTTGCGCGCGGGCAGAGCAGCAAAGGCAACCCTGTACTTTGTGTCTAGCGTCACACAGTAATTCTGGGGCGTTAGTGGCTGGGTTGCAAGCGGTTCGGCTTGGATCGGTCAGTATTCCACACAATGATCGCGGGCGCAAAGCGTGCTTCGATCTTCTAATCAGAGGCGGAAATGAAAATGAATCGTAACCTCCTTTATGTCTTGATTGGCGCATTTGGTATCGGCGTCGGTGCATTTGCCTATTGGATCTATCAGGAGCAGCACAAGTCAGGTGTCGAGATAAACATCGGACCCAGAGGGGTTACCATCGAAGAGAAGTAGCTCTGTAGAACGGCGGGGTTCTACCTCGGTGCCGCCGGGAGGCGGAATTGATGAGTTGCCAGTATTCCACGTGAAAGTATTGGCGGATTCATCGCATAGAATGATTGTATAATCCGGCGCCGTGATTAAGGATCGAAACCTTCGCAATCAGCGAGCATATCCCTGGCGCAGCCGGTCAATAACGCTGAGCGGCCTGGGGCGGGGCTGGCTCGCGGCCTGCCGCCTTGCATGGACTTCCTGGAGCAGGATTTCGCCATCCGCGGCCTTCTCCAGCGTCAGCTGCCGGCTAAAGATCTCCGCCGATCCAGGATGGCGCCCGATCAGGAGGATGCCCGCCTGCGGTAGTCTTTCCACGATCAGGCGTAGCATGAGGTCGGCCGAGGCCGGGTCGAGCGCCGTTGTCGCATCGCCCAGAAGGATCCAGTGCGGGCGCAACAAAACGATCCGCGCGAATGATAGTTGCTGAGTTTCCGCCGCGGTCAGCACCCGCGCCCAGTCGGCAGTCTCATCCAGCCGGTCGGCGAAATACGCGAGCCCCACGCTAACAAGGGCCGCCTGTAGCGTTGCCATATCGTAATGCTCTGCCGTCTCGGGGAAGGCAAGCGCCTGGCGCAGTGATCCTTGTGGCAGGAAGGGCCAGGGGCCAACTGCGATCATTCCGGCATCAGCTGGCAGGTCAACGCGGCCCCGCCCCCAAGGCCAGATACCGGCCAAAACGCGGAATAGCGCGCGTGTCGCGTCGGGTTCACCACTGACCAGGACGTGATCGCCTGGCTCTACCTGCAGGTTAAGGTTTGACAGCATCGTGGTGCCGTCGGGCGCCGCTACCCACAGTTCGCGCACACCAAGCTGCGCGGTTGGTACACGATCAAGATTGATGGCGGTGTCCCCCATACGCGCAGCTTCGAGTGTGACGACGCGGACTGCCTCATCCAGCATCAGCACGCGTTCCACTGAGGCACGCCAACTAGCGATCAGGGCCAAATTGTCTATCGGCCAGGAGAGTGCGGCCGTCACCTGCTGGAATGCTTGCCCGGACTGAATGAGGCGCCCGAGGGAAAGCGTGCCGTCAAGAAACCGTGGCGTGCCGACAAGGATTGGAAGCACGCCGGCGAGCGCCGCGTAGCCGGAGGAAAAGGCCAATAGCCGCGCCAGACCTTGGGACTGACCACGCCAGGATTGCGTGATTGTTTCAAAGACGCTCTCAAGGCGTTCGCGCTCCAGCGGTTCGCCGCGCGCTACGGCGATCGACTCTCCGTTCTCATGCGCCCGCACCAAACTGAAGCGAAATTCGGCTTCCTTCGTCTGCCGCGTGTCCGTAACGCGCACAAGTGGCCGGCCAAGGAAGAAGGCGACGACAGCGCCCAAGCCGGCATAACCGAAGGCGAGCAGGACAAGATGCCCGGGGATATCCATGCCCGCCACCTCAATCCAGCCCGACAGTGACCAGAGGACGCCTATGAAACTGACCAGCAGGAGCACGCAGTAGAACAGGCTACTTGCCAGATCGATGGCGACTTCGGTTGCGATACGGATATCCTCTGCGATGCGGCCGTCCGGATTGGCGTGGTCGCCGGGGATGAGATCCGCCTGGTAGTGGCGGGCATCTTCCATCCAATCGCCCATGACCCGTTTAGTAAGCCAGCGTCGCCAGTCGAATTGCAGATGTCGTCGAAAGACAAGATGGGCCGTGTTGGCCGTCACAGTGCCCAGCAGAATGATACCGAAGATGCCGACCTGGTACATGGTGCCGTCGGTTGAACGACGCTCCAGCGCATCGAATAGATCCGCGCTCCAGATATTGAGCCGGATCGCAAGTGCCACCTGGACTATCACGAGCAGCGCAAGCGCTGCAGTCAACAGGCGCGGCCGCCAGCGCCCCGGCCCCGTCCAGTATGGACCGGAGATTCGGATGAAGTCGCGAAAGAATTGCGGCGAATGGTTCAAGTGGTCGCACGCAGGATGATGGGCATGATGCAAAGACACCTTGTCCAACGCCGTGATGGCGCGGTTTAGAGTCGACCGAGCAGCACGAGGATGAGGACGATGATGAGCACTGTACCCAACACGCCGACGCCGCCATGGCCAAATCCATACCCGTAGCCGCCGACTACTCCGGTAAAGCCACCGAGCAAGGCGACGATGAGGATGATGATCAGGATTGTTCCAAGCGTCATGTTACTTCTTCCTTCTCGATTGGGCGATGCGCTTCAGGCTAAGGCTAGAGCGTTTCATTGGATTGCGTTGGATCAACATCGCAATCATGCAGATGGTCCATGTGTATTGGCATTGATGCGGTGTGCGCGAGATCGCTTACCTGCATTGAGGTGTTCTACGTGACTAGAGTAGCCATACGAATTTTTGCTTGCGCGCAAAAATAGTCTTGGCACGAAAATGTCCCATGCGCGCACAGGAGAATGCGCCGTGAATAGAATCATCTACATCGTTGGCGCCGTGGTTATTGTACTCTTCATTCTTGGGTTCCTTGGTCTTCGCTGAAACGCGGAGGCTTGAAAAATTTGCACCCAAAGCTGGCCCGAGTAGCGGAGATGAATTGTTCTGGAGAAGTGCTTTGCCGCCGGCGCCAGCGTCTTATCAGACTGAACAGAGGTGAACACTAATGAAATACTCGTGATGCTTGATCCGTATCA
>CAMCZJ010000317.1 GCA_945886995.1 Asaia bogorensis | reverse complement strand
GAGGAGACTGAGACCAGCTTCCTTGGCAATGCGCGCATAAAGGCGCATGCGGCGGCGCGCGCGGCGGGGATACCGGCGCTTTCCGATGATAGCGGTTTTTCCGTTACCGCCCTTGATGGCGCGCCGGGGGTTTATACCGCCGATTGGGCCATGCGCCCGGAAGGTGGGCGGGATTACGCGCTTGCCATGGGCAAGGTGCATGACTTGGCCAAGCATGCCCCGGACCGCGCGGCCTGGTTCACTTGTGCGTTGGTGCTCGCTTGGCCCGATGGGCATGAGGAAGGCTTTGAGGGCAAGGCTGAGGGCGTTTGGGTTTGGCCGCCGCGCGGCGCGCATGGTTTTGGCTATGACCCCATGTTCGTGCCGCAGGGCTATTCAGCAACCTTCGGCGAAATGGACCCGGACGAAAAGCACCGCATCAGCCACCGCGCCGCGGCTTTCGCGCTGCTGGCCGCTGCCTGCCTGCCACCGGCGGCAGGCTGAGCTGCAAGGGCGCGCTGGTTTCCGGCGATAGCCCGCGCCGGATCAGGCTGGCCCAGCCTTCTTCGGGCGTGTCCACAATTTCAAACAGCTTCAAATCAGCCTCATTGATCATGCCTTCTTCGGCGAGGGCCGCGAAATTCACCACCTTGTTCCAGTAATCGCGGCCAAACAGCACAATGGGCAAGGCGCGCATTTTCTGCGATTGCACCAGCGTCAGCACCTCAAACAATTCATCGAAAGTGCCGAAGCCGCCAGGGAAAACCGCAAGCGCATTGGCGCGCATGGCCAGGTGCATCTTGCGCATGGCGAAGTAATGGAAGCGAAAGGTCAGCGCCGGCGTGGACCAGGCATTGGGCGCCTGTTCATGCGGCAGGGTGATGTTGAAGCCAATGGAAGGCGCGCCGCATTCGGACGCGCCGCGATTGGCAGCCTCCATAATCCCCGGGCCGCCGCCCGTTGCAATCACATTATCACGCGGCGCGCCGGAAGCGGCGAGCGCACCGCCCCGCATGGAAACAATGCGGGCGAAGGCGCGCGCATCCTCATAAAAGCGGGACCGATCAAGCGCCTTTTGCGCGGCGCGCCTTTCTGCCGCCCCGCGCGCCTTTTTCGCTATCGCGGCGGCTTCCTCCGCGCTTGGCGTTCGGGCAGAACCGAAAACCACCACGGTGGACCGCACCCCCCAATCGCGCAGTGCATATTCGGCCTTGGCGTATTCCATGCCGAAGCGGAACGGGCGCATTTCATCGCGGAGCAGGAATTCCGGGTCTTCAACCGCGAGCAGATAGCTGCGTGAGTGTTTTTGGGCACCATTATTCGGCATCGGCAAGCTTCCTCCTCATACGCGCTGGATCATGGCATGAAGCGGGTGGGGGCGCAGCGTGCCCGCCCCAAAAGCGTGACTCTGCTGCAACGGTGGCGAGTCGCTGCGAATTATCCATACGCCAAAAGCGCAAAAATCCCTGGGCAAAGAATAACTTCCGGCCTAATGTTGTGAATCACTCTGAAGCGCTGCCTTGATGCCTCGCCTCTTTCTTCCGGCCGAATCCCGGCCTTCCGCCGAACAGGGCGCCGTCAGGCGGCGCTTTGCCTCGGCCGATTTGCGCGCGCTGCTGGGCCGGCGGCTGATGGAATTTTGCGGGCTGCTTTCAGCGCTTGTCGCGCTTGGGCTTGCTGCGGCGCTGCTGAGTTATGATCCCGCTGATCCTTCAATGAATACGGCAACTGCCCGCGCAGTCAGCAATCTGGCCGGGCCGGCGGGGGCGGTGCTGTCAGATATTCTGTTGCAGGGCTTTGGTTATGCGGCCGCGCTGCCGGTGCTGGCGCTGCTCGCCTGGGCATTTCGGCTGGCAACCCAGCGCGGGCTTGGCTTCATTCCCCTTCGGCTGCTGGGCCTGGCCTTTGCCCTGCCGCTTGGCGCGGCGGCGCTGAGCCTTGCCCCCCTGCCCGGAGAGGCTCCAGGCTTGGCCGGTGCTGGTGGGGCGGTTGGCCCGCTTTTGGCGGATGGGGTGATTTCCTGGCTTTCGGGCAGCTTCGGCCCCTATGGCGCGCTGCTGGCGAAAGCTGGAATTGTGTTCGGCGCGGTCGGCGCTGGCTTTATCGGCTGCGGCCTGACCTTTGGCGAATGGCGCGGCGCGGGGCGTGCGGCTTTGGGGGCCAGCCAAGCCGCCCTGGAAGCGGCGCGGCATGGCGCCGAAAGGCTGCGCCCGCATGAGGAAGCGGAGCCGAAAAAGCCCGGCGTCTTCGCCCGCCTGACCGCGCGCTTCAAGACCCGCACTGGGCGGCTGTTTCGCCGGCAAGAACCGGAAATTCCGTTTGGTCCAATGCTGCGCGCCGCCGATGCAGCGGCTGAGGCCATGCCGATCCGCCCTGAACCGGCAGCGCCACGTGAAGCGCCGCCCGTCCGTCAACGCAAAGCTGCCGAACCCGCGCGTCGGCCAGCGCAACAGCCCGCGCTTGATCTGGGTGATGGCGCCTGGGCGCTGCCGCCGCTTGACCTGCTGACCGCCGCGCCCGTGCAGCGCGTGGGCCGGCCTTCCGAGGAATCGCTGCAAGCCAATGCGCGGCTATTGGAAAGCGTGTTGGAAGATTACGGCGTGCGCGGGCGCATTGCGGAAATCCGCCCCGGCCCGGTGGTGACTCTGTATGAATTGGAACCCGCGCCCGGCACCAAATCCGCGCGCGTCATTGGCCTGGCGGATGATATTGCGCGGTCCATGAGCCTGATTGCGGTGCGTATCGCAACCGTGCCGGGGCGCAATGTGATCGGCATTGAAATGCCCAATGCCAAGCGGGAGACTGTGTTCCTGTCCGAAATGTTCGGCGATGAAAGCTGGCATCGCAACCCGGGCAAACTGCCGCTGGCGCTGGGCAAGGATATTGGTGGCACGCCGGTCATCGCTGATCTGGCGCGCATGCCGCATTTGCTGATTGCCGGCACCACAGGTTCGGGCAAATCGGTCGGGATCAATACGATGATCCTGAGCCTGCTGTATCGTTTCAGCCCCGATGAATGCCGCTTCATCATGATTGACCCCAAGATGCTGGAGCTTTCGGTCTATGACCGCATTCCGCATCTGCTGGCCCCGGTAGTAACGGAACCGCCCAAGGCGATTGGCGCGCTGAAATGGACAGTGCGGGAGATGGAGCGCCGCTACCGTGCCATGAGCCAATTGGGCGTGCGCAATATCGCGGGCTATAATGAAAAAGTAACAGCAGCGCGCCAGCGCAGTGAGACGCTGACCAGGCGCGTGCAAACCGGCTTTGATCCGGAAACCAATAAGCCCGTTTTTGAAGATCAGCCGCTGGCGCTGGAAGCGCTGCCCATGATTGTGGTGGTGATCGATGAAATGGCCGATCTGATGATCGTGGCCGGCAAGGACATCGAAGCAGCCGTGCAAAGGCTGGCGCAAATGGCGCGTGCGGCGGGTATTCATGTGATCATGGCCACACAGCGGCCTTCGGTGGATGTGATCACCGGCACGATCAAGGCGAATTTCCCGACGCGCATTTCCTTCCAGGT
>CAMCZJ010000316.1 GCA_945886995.1 Asaia bogorensis | reverse complement strand
GACCAGCCGGGGTTCAAAGCAGTCGGGCAGGTTAGATGAAGCCGCAGAACGAAGTCCTTTCAGGCATTGGCACCACGATCTTTACCGTCATGTCGGCGCTCGCCAATCAGCATGGCGCGGTGAATCTGGGGCAAGGTTTCCCCGATTATGACGGCCCGGCCGATGTCATCCATGCCGCCGCCGCAGCCCTGCTGGATGGCCGCAACCAATACCCGCCCATGAGCGGCGTGCCGGAACTCCGCCAGGCGGTCGCGCACCATAATAAGCGCTTTTATGGGATTGACGCGGACCCGAATGCCGAAGTGGTGGTGACCTCTGGCGCCACTGAGGCAATCACCGCCTGCCTCATGGCAGTGCTCAACCCCGGCGATGAATGCGTGCTGATTGAGCCGCTTTATGACACCTATTTGCCGGTAGTGCGGCTGCTGGGGGCCATACCTAAGCTGGTGCGCCTCAGCCCGCCGGAATGGGCGCTGCCGCGCGCGGAATTGGCCGCGGCTTTCGGGCCGAAGACCAAGGCTTTGCTGCTGAATACGCCGATGAACCCGACCGGGAAGGTGTTCACGCAAGCCGAATTGAGCTTCATCGCGGGCCTGCTGGAACAGCATGATTGCTACGCGATTTGCGATGAGGTGTATGAGCATCTGACCTTCGATGGCGCGAAGCATATCCCGTTGATGACGCTGCCTGGCATGCGGGAACGCTGCATGCGTGTGGGCAGTGCGGGCAAGACCTTTTCGCTGACCGGCTGGAAGATTGGCTATATCACGGCGGATCGTAGCATCGCACCCAATGTTGCCAAAGCGCACCAAAACCTGACCTTCACCACGGCGCCCAATCTGCAACGCGGTGTCGCAGTGGGGCTCATGAAGGATGATGCCTATTTCGCTGGGCTTTCCACGCATTTGCAGGCCAAGCGCGACAAGCTTGGCGCGGGCCTCGCGCGGCTTGGCTTTGATGTGCTGCCGGCCAAGGGTTCCTATTTCATCACGACCGATTTCCGCCCGCTTGGCTTCAATGGTGATGATGTCGCCTTCTGCCAAACGCTGACGGAAGAAGCGAAAGTCACTGCGATTCCGGTGACGGCGTTCTATGCCAGTGAGGATGCGCCTTCGCATTACGCGCGCTTTGCCTTTTGCAAGGGCGATGCGGTGATTGATGAGGCGCTGGCGCGGATGGAGACGTGGTTGGCTAAGCGGCGGGGATGAATAAAGTTTGTTCCATGGAAGGTTCAGGCCGCCAGAAACTCCCTTAGCGTCGCCAGGAAATCTTCGGGGTTTTCCGCATGCAGCCAATGGCCAGCGCGGGGGATGCTGGCGAAACTGATGCGCGGAAACAGCGCGCAAAACGCCGCGTGGTCTTCGGTGCGGATATAGGGCGAAAGCGCGCCAGCCATGGCGAGTGCCGGGCCTTCGAACCGCGCGCCGGGTGGCGGCGCGAAATCCTCGATCTCCGGCATGGCGGCGGCGATTTCTGCCAAGCCAACGCGCCAGCTTGGCGGCGCGGCCTCGAAGCGCAAATTCTGCAACAGGAAGCTTCGGATGGGCGCTTCCGGCACCGCAGCGCGCAGCGCCTGATCAGCTTCCTGACGCGTGAGGCCGGCGTGTATAGGCAGCGATTGCATCGCGGCGACCACGGCGCGGAGTGCGGGCGGGTAGGGGCGCGGGGCGATATCAGCGATGATCAGGCGCTCGATCAATTCTGGGCGCGTGAGCGCCAGCATCATCGCGGCCTTGCCGCCCATGGAATGGCCGAGCAGCGCCGCGCGTTCAACGCCAAGTGCGGCGAGGGTTTCGGCGACATCCGCCGCTTGCGCCGCATAGCTCATGTCTGGGGCATGGGGGGAAGCGCCGTGATTGCGCATATCCAGCGCCACCACGCGGTAATCGCCCGCCAGCGCCTTCTGCACCGCGCCCCAATTGCGCGCCGAACCAAAAAGCCCATGCAGCAGCACCAGCGGCGGCCCCTGCCCTGCTTCCATAACATTCAGCAGCATCTATTCCGCCGCCGCCAGAATCACCGAGCCCACAATCAAGCCGCCGCCCAGTACCATGTCCCAGCCAAAGGGTTCACCCAGCCAAAGGGTGGAAACAAACACCCCAAAGGCCGGCACCAAGAGAAACGCGACCGAGGCCACGGCACCCGGCAGGCGCCGACCAACCTCCACCACGCACCATGTGCCGATGGGGGCCACGATCAGCCCAATGTAGAGCATGAAGGGCCAGGAAGCCGGGCCGATGCCGCCATTGGGTTCAAGCACCAGCGCAAAGGGCAGGATAACCAGGGCGCCTGCGGTGAAGGCCCAGGGCAGCAAATCGAACATCGGGGATTTCGCCGGGAAGCGCCGCGTTACGATGATGGCAATGCTCCAGAGCAGCGCGGCCAGGATCAGCATGGCGTGGCCGAGCACCTGATCATGCGATGACCAATCCACTGCCCAGGGGCCGGCCAGAACCAGAATGCCGGCCAAGCCAAGCAGCGCCGCCAACCAGCGCCGTGCGGAGACCCTCTCCCCCATCACCAGCATGGACAGCGGAATGAGCCAATAGGTCACGACTGCGGAAATGATGGCCGTGCGGCCCGCTTCCACCAGCGCCACCGCCGCATGGGCAAGCACGAAAAACCCACCCAATTGCAGAAGCCCAACGGCAAATACGGTTGGAAGGTCGGCACGCAGCGGGCGATGGAAACGACGCAGCGCAAGAAGCAAGACTGAAGCCACCAAGGCGGCAAGTGCCGCCCGGCCAAAGCCGAACCACATGGGGCTTGCGTCAGAAAGGGCGGCCTTGGTGATAGGCCATGCGCCGCCAAACAGGATAATGGCAATGAGTAGCAGATGAAGCGATGATCTCATCGCGTGATGGCATTCCCCCAAAGAGGCTTGAAACAGGGAAAGGCCGTGCACCGAATCCCTTGAAGTTATTCAAGCCTATTTGCTGGGAAATTGAAAATGATCATTCGGTTGAACAGGCCGAACTACCCCATCAAGGTCCAGCGGCGCGGGCCATGACCTGGCAAGAAGCCCTTACGCAATAACAAAATCAGCGCCGCGGTGAGAAACAAAACCCCAAGCCCGGCGGCCAGCGCCCTGCCCGCCCCGCGCGGTTGGCGCCACAGCAATAGCGTGCAAACAAGCGCAGCAAGGAGCAACAGATAGAACAAGCGTCGCGCCTAATTCGCCACCTTCAGCATGATCTTGCCGATATGCGCACTGCTTTCCATCAGCCGATGCGCGCTCGCGGCCTCATGCAACGGGAAGGTCTGGAAAATGCGCGGCCCCGCCTTGCCCGCTTCCAGCAGCGGCCAGACTTTGGTGGCGAGTGCTGCCGCGATCTCCCCCTTCTCCACGGTAGTGCGCGGGCGCATGGTGCTGCCGGTGACCGTCAGGCGTTTGACCATGATCGGGCGCAGATCAGCTTCGGTCTTGAATCCGCCAAGGAAAGCGATGATCACCAGCCGGCCATCGCGGGCCAGGCTTTTCAGATTGCGCGCGAAGTAATCGGCA
>CAMCZJ010000315.1 GCA_945886995.1 Asaia bogorensis | reverse complement strand
CTGGGCCGGGCGGGTCCAGTTGCAAGCGGCGCCGTGGCGCGCAATCTGTTTCCCATGAAGCGCGCTTTGATCATTCTGGCCCTGGCCGCCGCAGCCCCGCTTTTGGCGCAAGCCAGCGAAACCTGGCTGGGGCTGGCGCCGTGCGAGCTCTGCCTATGGCAGCGCTGGCCCTATTGGGTGGCGGCGGGCTTGGCGGCGCTGGCGCTGGCGCTGCCGCGCCATGCCGGGGTGTTGCTCGGCCTGGCAGGCTTGGCGGCGCTCACTTCCGGGGTGTTGGGCGGGTTTCATCTGGGGGTGGAGCAAGGCTTCTGGCCATCGCCGCTGGCGGGCTGCAAGGCCGCCACCGCGGGCGGCGGCATGAGTATTGAGGATATGATGAAAAGCCTGGCGCCCATCCCGAATAAGCCCTGCGATGCCCCGGCTTTTCTGATCACCGGCCTTCCCATTTCGATTGCAGCGATGAATATGGTGTATGGTTTGGGCCTGGGGGCGTTCTCCCTCAATCTCGCCCGGCAAGGAGCCAGAGCATGACGCAGAAAACCGCCGAATACCGCCTGCCTGGCGACCCCACGGCGCGTGACGTGGTGGAACGCACCATTCGCGTGGATCATGCCGGTGAATATGGCGCCAAGCGCATTTATGAAGGCCAGTTGGCCGTGCTGGGCCGCACCAAATACGGCCCGCTGATCGAACATATGAAGGCGCAGGAACAGGTCCATTTGGACACATTTTCCCGCCTGATTGGGGAACGCCGGGTGCGCCCCACGGCCCTGCTGCCCTTCTGGCATGTCGCGGGCTTTGCACTTGGGGCTGCGACCGCGCTGCTTGGCCATCGCGGCGCCATGGCCTGCACCGTTGCCGTCGAAGAAGCGATTGATGAGCATTACCGCGCCCAGGAGGACACGCTTGGCGATGATGAGGCGGAACTCCGCGCCGATATCGCCCGCTTCCGCGCCGAAGAATTGGAACATCGCGACACGGGCCTGGAGCATGAGGCGGAACAGGCGCCGGCCTATCGGCTGCTAAGTGCTGCGATCAAGACCAGTTGCAAGATTGCCATCAAAATCAGTGAGCGTGTTTAGCCTATGCGCGGCGCGGTGCTGGCCCTGCTCCTCACTTCCTTTGTGCTGGGGTGCGGCCCGGAGCAGAGGCAAGCGGTAACGGCTGAAGCTTTGCCGCCACCGCAGGCTGATCTTGCACCAGAACTGGCGCAGCCTGTCGCCATGCCGCCGGATATCGAAATGCCGCCTGGCACGCCATCCGCAGAAGCCTTGGCGGTCGCGGCGCGGCTGCCGCTTCGCATCGGCCCTTGGGTGCGCTCCGTCGGCCCACCGGATGAAGGCGCCATTGCGCGCAATGGCCGCCCGATGCCCTTTGTGCGCTACACCATGCCGGGTACGGGCAATTGGGCGACGGTTGCAGTGAATGATCACGACACGACGCTGCCCGATGGCTTTTCCTCACCCGCCCTGATGGCGGCCTTTGACGCCGGCAAGGCAACCATCCGCGCCAATGCGCCGGGTGATGTGCCAAAGCTGCGCATGGTTTGGATCCCTGATGCGCCCGAACAGCGCTGCATCACAGGCCGCGCCTATTTCTATGGGCTTAGAACCGAACATGTGGCGTGTTCCACAGCAGTTTCTGGTCAGGAGCTACGCGTGCGCATTACCGCTTCCTATCGCCCTGGCGATTCAGGACGCTTTGTTCAATTGGAAGGCGAAATGGCCCGGTTGATCGCGGATGTAACCCGCGCCGCTGCGGGCCGTTTTTCTGACCCGGCGACACGTTCGGATGGGCGGGTCTTCATCCCTGTCTTTGGCCGGGAAAAGTCCTTGTAGGCCAGGGCGTCAAGCGCCCTTGTGCATCAGCGCTGCCACATCCCGGTCCCGCGCATCTTCACTGCCCGCCAGCCCTTCGATCACGCCATGCTGATCCTGTTCTGGCCGGTTCTGGCTGAGCTTGCGCTTGCCAATCAGGGTTTCGATTTCCAACCGTAGCCCGACAATGCCTTTGAGTTGAGAAGCAATAAAGCTTTCCGGTGCGTCATCCACTGCCCAAGGGTCAGCGCGCCGCGCTTCGTGGTGATTGGTCAGCCGATCCACCAGCGCATGGAGCCGCGCGGCATCTTCAAATACCGCAACCGGGCCGATGGCATGCACGGCCACGTAATTCCAGGTTGGCACAACCTTCCCGTGTTCCTTTTTGGAGGCATAGAAGGACGGTGAGACATAAGCCTCCGGCCCCATAAAAATGGCGCGCGCGCGGCCGGCAGTTGCAAGCCCGCGCCAATGCGTATTGGCCTTGGCGAGGTGACCGTAAAGCGTGCCATGCGGGCCTTCATCGGCCACGAATTGCAGCGGCACATGAGTGGCTTCCGGCACACCATCCGCCGCCGCACTGACCAGAATAGCCAGCCGAGCCTCACGCAAAATGGCGTGCAGGACTTCCGCGCGGTCTTCACGGAACAAGGGCGGGTTATACATGCGGGTCTTCTCCAAACCTGGATTGCTGTTAGCCTGTCCTGGTTTTAGGGAAAAGTCGTATGTCTGATGAATTGATCCGCCTGAGCGCCTCGGAAGCTGCTGCCAAGCTGAAGGCGCGTGAGATCACGCCGCTTGACCTGATTGACGCGGCCGAGGCGCGCATCGCGGCGGTGGATGGTGATGTGAATGCGCTGCCCACGCTTTGCCTTGACCGCGCGCGCGACCATGCCCGCGCGCTGATGGCGGGCAAGCGGCGCGAGGCTGAAGGTGAAGCCGGCTGGCTTGGCGGGATACCTGTGGCGATCAAGGATTTGGCGGAAGTTGCCGGCGTGCGCACCACCTATGGCAGCCCGATTTTTGCCGATTTCGTGCCAAGTGAGAGCCATCCGGTGGTGGAACGGATCGAACGCAAGGGCGGCATTGTCATTGCCAAATCCAATACACCCGAATTTGGCGCGGGGGGTTCGACCTTCAACGAAGTGTTTGGGCGTACACGCAATCCTTGGAATACATCGCTCACCTGCGGCGGTTCTACCGGTGGCGGCGCAGTTGCCTTGGCAACGGGCCAGGTGTGGTTGGCGCATGGGTCGGATCATGGTGGGTCACTCCGGCGCCCCGCGACCTATTGTTCCGTGGTGGGGCTCAGGCCTTCACCCGGGCGCGTCACACGCGGGACGGCGGATGATCTTTATTCGCCGCTTTCGGTGAATGGGCCAATGGCGCGCAATATCCCTGATCTCGCGCTGTTCCTGGACGCCATGGCGGGTTGGGATTTGGCCGATCCGCTGACTTGGGAAGCGCCCGCGCGCCCTTACGCGACGGCGGTTGCAGCAGCCGAGGCCGAGGCACCGAAGCGCATTGCCTTCACCGCGCGTTTCGGCGGCGCGATTTCGATGGACCGGGAAACCGAGGAAATTTGCGCGCGCGAAGTACGGCGCTTTGAAGCGCTCGGCGCCGTGGTGGACGAAGCGCATCCCGAGATTGGCGATTTGAATGAGGCGTTTCTGGTGCTGCGCAGCCAGCATTTCGTGGTGGACCGC
>CAMCZJ010000314.1 GCA_945886995.1 Asaia bogorensis | reverse complement strand
GATGAGCCAATCAAGTCAGCCTTAACTCCCCTTATTGATTCTAGTGGGCATCAGACCGCTATGGCTGGAAGGCTTCGCCCGTAATCACGGCTGACGCGCTTCCGTCACGCCAATCATCGCATCCCGCGTGACAAGCTGCTCCAGCTTCGCCGCATCCCAACCCTCAGTGCCGGCGGGCCGGCGCGGTACGACCAGATAGCGCAGCTCCGCATTGCTATCATGCACGCGAATGCTGGTGCCTTCCGGCAATTGCGTGCCGAATTCAGCGAGCACGCCGCGCGGGTCCCGCACCGCGCGCGCGCGATAGGCGCGGCTTTTATACCAGGCTGGCGGGCGGCCTAGCACGCTGCGCGGGTAGCAGGAGCATAGCGTGCAGACGACCAGATTATGCACGCCCGGCGTATTGAAGAGCGCCGTCAGCACTGTCTCCCCGCGCGAAAGCCCCAATTCTTCCACCGCCGCGCCGGCGTCCGCCGCAAGCCGTGCGGCAAAGTCAGGATCGGTCCAGGCGCGCACCACAACCCGCGCGCCGAGATGTTCCCCCCGGCTATCCATCGCCTCAATCTGGGCGCGGATTTCAGCCGGCGTCAGAATGCCGCGCGCGATCAGCAGATTGCGCACCGCCCGCCCGCGCAATTGCAGGGGGGATAGCACGGCAACCCCAGCATCATCATCTTCCTGATAGGGATGGTCATCATGATCATGGTCATGGTCATGATGGTGGTGATGATGCCCGCCGGGCGCATCTTCCACCTTGTCTTCACCGGCGGCGCGCAGCCGCGCTTCCTCGGTGAGCAAATCCGCTTCCTGAAGCACGCCCTTTTCCTTGAGCAAGCTGGAAAAGCCGTGAATCCAGCGCTCATAATAGGGCAGCTTCCAATAGGTATCCGCATCCAGCGCTTCCTGCACACGCCGGCTTTCATCGGTGGTGAAGATCTGGCGCTTCTTGTCGGCCAGCAGCAGGCGGATCGCGTCAGCCTCCTTCTCCCAATGCGCGGGTTCATGCGGGCTTTGGTCAATCGGCGCGGCGAAGCGGCCGGCGACATCATGGGTCGGCAGGTTGTCGGGTTTTTGGGTCATGCGGGGTGCTCCATCCGGCGCATCTTGCCAGGGGCAGCAATTCAGGCAAAGCGTCGGTTAAACCGGGAAGAAGGCTACACCATATGAACCGCATCACACGCCGCACGACCATCACCGCCGCTGCCGGGCTGCTCGCCGCGCCGGCACTCCGCGCGCAGGCCGCCTGGCCGAGCAAGGATTTGCGCCTGGTCTGCCCCTTCCCGCCGGGGGGCACCACGGATGTGGTGGCGCGGCTGGTGGCCGCCGCCATGCGCGAACGGTTCGGGCGCAATGTTGTGGTGGAAAACCAGCCAGGCGCCGGTAGTACGCTCGCCGCTGGGCGCTTTGCGCGCGAAGCGGATGATCACGCGCTGTTCCTGAGCCAAATCGCCTCCCACGCCATTGGCCCGGCGCTTTATCGCAACCTTGCCTATGATCCGGAAGCGGATTTTCGCGCCGTGACGCTGGTGGTGACGGTGCCGAATGTCTGGGTCGCCAATCCGCGCCGCGTGCCGGGCGGTGATTTGCGCGCCTTTTTGCGCGATGCCAAGGCGAAGCCCGGGGAGCGCAATTTCGCCTCCGCCGGCAATGGCACCTCCACCCATTTGACCGGGGAATTGATAAACCAGCTTGCCGGGGTGCGCGTGCAGCATGTGCCCTATCGCGGCGCCGGCCCGGCCATGACCGCGGTGATCGGCGGCGAGGTGGATAGCCTGATTGACAATCTGCCCACCGCCCTGCCGCAAATTCAGAATGGCAATGTGGTGGCACTGGCCGTGACATCCCGCGAACGCCTGCCCGATCTGCCCAATGTGCCGGCAGTGTCCGAATTGGGCGCTGAGTTCAATCTGGTGGGTTTTGAGGCTGAGGCCTGGTTCGGCCTGCACGCGCATAAATCGGCATCGGACGCCGTAGTGGCGCGCATGGCGGAAGTGGCGCAGGCCGCGCTGAATGACCCGGCGGTGCGCCAGCAATTGGCCGCGCGCGGCACTACCCCGCGCGGCGGCCCGCCCGCCGATTACGCGGCGCTGGTCACACGCGAACGCAAGCGTTGGTTTGACGTGGTGCGCCAGGGGAATGTGCAGGCGGATTAAGAAAACGGCGTTCTAGTGGCGCGATTCATGCTGACCTTACCCCACCAAACAATGCCTCCGCGCACCACTAGCCATAGGTTTGGTGGGCCGATTCACGCTGCTGTCGGGAACCGACAGCAGCGATCGGACCACTAGCGCGTATCCTCAGGGAATAATCCAGGCATCCAGCGTGATGCCAGACGCGCCGGGAAGGCCAAGCGCAGCGCTGCCCGGTCATTCTCTGCGCAAAGAACCCCTGCCTTGAGCAAAGCGGAGGTGATGCGCCTTGCGTGACGATCGGTCGCACCGACAATCATGGGGGCGTCAGCGCGGGGAAGTTCGCCTCGATACAAGACGGCCTCGAGAATGTTGCCCGCCTTCGGTGGTAGCGTGCCTGTCCTGATCTCCTCCTCCACCCAGAGCAGAATGCGTGTGCGTAACCTGTTCGGCTCCACCAATTGGCGCATGAAACGCACCTGATCGAGGCAGATTTCCAGGAAGAAACGGGTGAATGCGGCAAGTTCCTCCTCGCTCAGCGCCCCGCGCCCGTCCAGGTCATTGCGTCGGCCTAGATCGCAGGCTGAGAGGCACGCCTTGTAGCGCGTCTCGGCGCGCGCAAAACCGCGCGCCACCGACCATATCGCCCCCGTGTCGAGCGCTTCCAACAACATGGCATGGGTCATCAACCGCGCTACGCGGCCATTGCCGTCCAGAAAGGGATGGATCCAGAGCAGACGGTGATGCGCCGATGCGGCAGACAGGATCGCATCCACCTTGCCCGGTTTGGCGTAGGCATTTTCGAAGCGCGCAACAAAGCGCGGGATGGCACCGGGGCTGATGGCCACATGCGCGCCCACACGGACATCCCTTTGGCGAAACGATCCGGGCGTCAGAGGATGCTTCTCGCCCGTGTCGGGATCAGTCACCCAGAGCATATCCTGGGGCAGTAAGGCGCAAAACCTGCGATGGATTTCCATCAAGTTTTCCGCTGTGGTTGCGCGCCCGGTCAAGCCGCCTTCGTCAATCCATCTCTGGACAGTGATATGGGCTTTCGCTTCAAGCTGCAGGTCCCGCTTCCGAGCGTCCGTACTGAAATCATTCTTAAGCGCACGTTCGATGTCAGTGGGATGGGTGTCATGCCCTTCAATGAGATTGCTGTAGTAGCAGTTCATGGAGCGCACCAGATCGGCCAGGGCAGCAAGTACGCCGTGTGGCAGGCTGCTCTTGAAGGCCGAGGATTCTGACGCCAATTCCAGTGCCAAGTCTGCGAGTTCCGCCCGGTGCCGAGAGGTATCGGAAATCACCATGGGTTCCATCAGGCTGATGCCTTCACCGCGATCTGCGGGTGAGTTCATGTCCGCCTTTATGTCCGGAGTGCTCGGCCTCATAGATG